>RKRY01000137.1 GCA_007571135.1 Candidatus Nitrosopumilus sp.
CCAAATTCAATGTAGGCCGAACCGTCAGCATTTTTTAGTCCGCCTGCCCTAATCATGATTCGTCGTGGCTCGTCTATTTTACGTCCATCACAACGAATTCCGTTTTCGTCCAACAGGACCATTGTTGCCTCTCTTCCGCCCATTATGATTCACCTTTTGATTCCAACATTTCTTTCACCTGATCAGTCAGATTAGCAACGTGTGCCTTCTCATCGACCATTTGGATTGCCTTTTTGGCCTTTAATAATCCCTCGGGAGACTCGCAGGATACTACAACCCACCCGTTCTGACCTATGGTAACTGCTGCATTGGTAGTCATTTCAATGGTTTGAATCATAGTCCCTCTTTTTCCAATTAGGCGTGGAACTTTGCTTGGGGAAATTTGTACCAAGTCGCCAGAATCAATTTTTCCCAGATCCCTGTCAGAGATTGTGACCAAGGGATCCCGGGTTCTGTCAAAATTTGCAATTCTTGCTGCAACAAGATCCCCGGAAGCTAATTTAGATACAAGTTCGTCAGCATGAGCGGAGAAATCTCGACCGAAGACGTCCTGAGCAGGCAGGAATCCCACATAGCAGGAATTAATATCCAATTCCCATGAAAGAGACGTATGGGAAATGACTTTGCCGATAACTAAATCATTGATTTTGGGAATATATTTTCCAGTCAGAGGAATTACACGGACAGAATCATCATATATCTCAGAGATTCCAACCGCAGTAGAGACGATCCTGTTTCCTTCGAGAACGACGTTTTGCTCAGGCCGGAACGGACCTGTTGTTACGACATCGCCGGGAATGACATATTTCCTCTTATTTTCCATTATTAGATTACCTCAACTAAAGCAGATCCTTTGGTTATAGAACCCAGTCTGTCTATCACGTTTGGCCTTGCCGCAGCTGGTATTTCAAGTATTGCTTTTAGGGAGCCATTACTTTGCCATTCTTCTTTTTTCAGTGAACCGACTGATTTCAGGACAGAGTATGACTGAGAGGCATACTGTGCCGGAATAGTTATTCCCAACTGCAAGTTTTCAGACTTCAGGGCAATGATTGAACGCAGCTTATCAACTATATCCTTGACTTGTTCATCCACACCCTTTTGGGAATCTACAGAAACCCGACCGTCTTTCATTGCTTGTTCTATTCTCAATGGAGGGTGAGGAAAGTGTGTTTTTGGATCCACGTACGTTTTTGCAATATATTCAACGATCCGTTTCCTCTTTTCCTCGATCATTTTTCGTCTTTGATCAGTTGTAAGATTAATGTCACCTTTTTGAAGAATTATTGTTGCAATTTCAGTCTCGTCAGCAGTTTTGAATGCCTTTAGCAGTCTTTCAGTTGAAGGTTTTGTACCTTTTCCCGAATCAGTGTATATATCATCAGAAACCAAAATAGACGAGACATCTTTTCTCTTGCCTAGTTTGTAATCCAAAGCAGGATCAGGCTTTACCAATATCTCAAATTTTTCTCCCTCATAAGAGTATCTTGCCACCGTAACGTCAGCCATTTCTGAAATATCTATGATAATTTGGTATTTATCTATGCCAAAGCTAGCTAGATTTTTATGTGGACCATGAAGATTTTGTTCAAGATTTGTCATCCCTAGAGGTAGTTAGTAAAGATAATCAAAAAATGTCGGTAAAGCTAAAGAACATACCGTTGCAGTATGCCAATGCACTTAGACGGGTTTGTTTAAACGGCGTTCCAGTATTTGCTATTGATACTATTGACGTTATCGAGAATACCTCAGTTTTAGCAGATGAGGGCCTTGCGCACAGATTGGGACTAGTTCCGTTAAAGACGGACCTATCCAGATTTAATGAGCCTTCAAAATGTAAATGCCAAAGCAAGACAGGATGTTCAAATTGCAAGGTAATGCTGGTACTAGATTCCGGGGATTCAGATGCGACTAGGACGGTTCTTTCTGACGAATTATCCTCTGAGGATAGCTCCATAAAGCCAACTTCTGAAAAGATTCCAATTGTACAGCTTGCACCAGGACAAAGAGTCAAAGTAGAATGCCATGCAAGGCTAGGACGGGGAACAGAACATGCAAAATGGAACTCGTCAAATATTTCAACATTGATTGAGACAGATGAGGAAGACGAGAGAATCCTCACCGTCGAATCTACAGGAGCGCTCAGTCCAGAACAGATCATCCTTGCAGGAGTCGACGAGGTAAGCGACAAACTTGACGAATTCAAGAAAATGATCAGTCAGATTCAGGAATAAGCCGAGCACAGACATTATATTTGGGTTTCAAGTCGCATTAGTCACATGATCAATCAAGTGACGGTACACATGGCAAGGAACCTCAAAAAGGCGTCAACTAAGAATGATGCTCCAATTTGGGGCAGGCTAGCAGAATATGCGCTAAAACCATCGATTGCAAGGAGGGACATCAACTTGAAGAGAATTGGCCAACTAACTAAAGAAGGCGATACTGTCGTGTTTCCAGGAAAGGTTCTTGGAACAGGCAGTGTACCTCACAAGATTACATTGTGTTCATTTTCAATATCAAATTCAGCTGCTACAAAGATTATAGACAATGGCGGAAAGATCATCAGCTATTCTGATTTAGTGGAGCAAAATCCAACCGGAAAAGGAGTTGTGCTGCTTGGCTAATGGCAGATTGAACAGGCCCAAGGGAGTAGCAAAACAAAAGGCAGTTGCCAGAACAGACAGGCCGATTGTAGTCGATGCGGCGGATCATGTTGCCGGAAGACTGTCATCAAACGTAGCAAAATTACTTCTTCAGGGAAACAGGGTATCAGTTGTCAATTGTGAGAAAATTATGATCAGTGGAACCCGTTCAAACATCATTAAAGAGCACAGAGAGTACTTGGAAGTTTCAAGTATTTTAAATCCCAAACACGGACCTTATCATCCAAGAAGGCCTGATACGATCATTACAAAAATGATCAGGGGAATGCTGCCATATGGAAAGAAGCCGTCAGGTGTTAATGCACACAAAAGACTAAGGACATACATTGGTTCCCCTAAGGAATTAAAACCGTTAGAAAAAGTTCGATTTGAAAAGGCAAAAATTAAAAGATCCGCTTCGAACTATATGACAATGGGAGAGTTAGGCAGGATAATAGGGTGGACTGAATGACGGTTCCAAAGACTGAAATCTACTTTGCAACAAGAAAGACAGCTAGTGCGCATGTTTACATTACAAAAGGACATGGCAAGGTCAGAATTAACAACGTCCCAGTGGAGATGATCCCACAGGAAACAGCTCGTGAAGCAATTTTGACACCGCTGGAGATTACTGGTAATTTAAGAGAGAAGATTGACATCTCCGTACGGGTCAGAGGCGGGGGATTTATGGGCCAAGCTTGCGCGGCTGCTACCGGAATCTCAAGAGCACTAACAGGCTGGACTAAATCTAAAAAAGATCCCAGGGATCATCCTTTTCCAAAATCTACCAGGGAGGACCTTAGAAAAAGAATCACAGATTTTGACAAATATCTGATCAGTGGGGATGCTAGAAGAAAGGAGCCAAAGAAATTTGGTGGTCCTGGTGCAAGAAGAAGAAAACAAAAATCATACCGTTAGATGAAGGCTGTAATTTTAGCAGGCGGCAAGGGAACGCGTGGCAAGCCATATACAGACTATTTTCCAAAAGCGATGATCCCCATCAATGGAAGACCGTTAATAGACTATGTCGTTCAATATTTGAGGTCATACAAATTTGTAAAAGAGATAATCATAATCTCAGATTTTGAGGGGTTGGGCGGTCAAATAAAAAATTACTTGGAAAATCAGAAAAAAATTGTCTTTGTTCAGGATTCCCAAAGTGGCACAGGAGGGGACCTGCTACACATTGAAAGGCATCTAAAAGATGAGTCAGAGTTCATTTTATGGTTTGCAGATAACCTGTGTGCGATAGATTTAGAAAATATGAGAAAACACTTCAAAGCGGAAAAAAGCTATGCGTGCATCGCAACAAGGACGAGGCGAGAAGAGGAGACGGGTTTTGCAGTAGTCAAAAATGGAATAATCAAAGAGTTTAAGGAAAAACCAACAGTGAGATTGCAGTTAGCAGAGTGCTTAGGCATCTACATGTTAGGCAAGCAAGTGTTGAGGAGAGTCAAATCAAAGAAACAAAAGAAGATCAATCTCTCATATGACGTTTTACAGCAATTATCAAAAGAAGGCAAGATAAGCGCATTTGATATCGGGAGTACGAAATGGATTGATGCCGAATCGCCTGTGATTTTGGAGAGAAATCAAAAAACAGTAAACAGAATCATAAGACAGATGGGACTGTAGAGTTGCGTTCAAATTCAGAGATGTCCTCCTCAAATTGCAAGGTTTGTGAAATGTCATCTAGGCCCTCCAAAAGAGTTCTTTTTTTGTGAGGATCAATCTCAAAAGGAATCGTCTCTAAAGGCGTAATGACATTCTGGTTTTCAAGATCCACTTTGATCGGACCAGTCTCCGATTGTAGCCTTTTGACAACAGGGGGTTCAAGGGAGATCGGCAAAATTCCATTCTTGATACAGTTGCTAAAGAAGATATCGGCAAACGAGGGGGCGATAATTACTGCAAAGCCATAATCCTGCAAGGCCCACACGGCGTGCTCACGGGATGAGCCGCACCCAAAATTATCTCCCGTTACAAGAATGTTGGAACCGTCAAACTTTGGATCATTTAAGACGAAATCATCTTTTTTGTTTTCATCTTTGTCATACCGCCAATTGTAAAATAAGAACTTTCCAAATCCGGATTTTTGGACCAGTTTCAAAAATTGTTTTGGGACTATCTGATCAGTGTCCACGTTTACTTTATCAAGTGGCGTAACGATGCTTTTAACAGGACTAAACGGCCTCATTTACCTCAAATCCAGTCCCGTACATCGACAAAATGGCCCTCAATTGCGGCAGCTGCTGCCATTACGGGGCTGACAAGGTGTGTCCTGCCTCCCGTGCCCTGCCTTCCCTCAAAGTTTCTGTTCGAAGTGCTTGCACACCTTTCTCCAGGGGCCAAGATGTCAGGGTTCATACCAAGGCACATGCTGCATCCGGATTCCCGCCATTCAAAGCGGGCGTCTGTGAAAATTTTATCCAGTCCCATTTCTTCGGCTTGTTGCTTTACCATTTGTGAGCCAGGAACGACCATGGCACGTACATTTGGGGAAATTTTTTGGCCTTTGACTACTCGGGATGCCTCAATAAGATCTTCTAGTCTGGCATTAGTACACGAACCTATAAACACGCGATCAATCCTGATATCGGTGATGGGCGTTCCAGGCTTTAGATCCATGTAATCAAGAGCCTTTTGTGCGCCTTTCTTTTGATTGTCATCGCCCTTTGCAAAATCATCCGGCGATGGGACAGAATCAGTCACATCACAAGTCATTTCAGGACTAGTTCCCCAACTTACCTGGGGGGCTATATCGCCAATGTGCAATGTGAACTGCTTTTCAAATTTCGAGTCATTGTCAGACTTGAGATGCTCCTTCCAAGATTCGACTAAAAGATCATAATTTTTAGGCGTATACTGCCTGTCTCTAAGATAATCAAAGGTCTTCTCATCAGGTGCAATTAGTCCAGCTCTTGCTCCCGCCTCTATTGACATGTTGCAAATTGTCATTCTTTGTTCCATGGAGAGATCAGTGATTCCCTGCCCCCTATACTCGACTACAGTGCCTGTTCCACCTCCGGTACCGATATTCTTTATAATTGATAGGACTATATCTTTTGCAGTAACTGCGCACGGATCCCTTCTCTTTCCTTCAATTCGAATTTCAAACGGCTTTGGTTTTTCCAACCAAAGGGTTTGAGACGCCAAGACATGTTCAACCTCGCTGGTTCCTATTCCCAAAGCCAAGGCCCCAAACGCACCGTGAGTAGAGGTGTGGCTATCACCGCAGACAATAGTGGTTCCAGGCAGCGTTATGCCCAATTGGGGTCCGATTACGTGAACGATTCCCTGATTCGGACTGTTGATGTCAAACAGCCTTATTCCAAAATCCCTACAGTTTTTCTCCAGAGTTTGAACCTGTACGGCAGATGTTTGATCAAGAATTGGCAGTGACCTATTGTTTGTAGGAACGTTATGGTCCACCGTTGCAATTGTCAGATCGGGGCGGCGGACCATTCTATGATTCATTCGCAGTCCATCAAATGCCTGGGGAGAGGTAACCTCATGGATTAGGTGCCTATCAACATAGATCAGTGAGGGTCCGGTTGGTTTTGCAACTACGGTATGAGAGTCCCAAACTTTTTCAAAAAGTGTCTTTCCCATTTTAATCCTGTTCAGGTTTGTATTTGAAGAGACCGCCTGCCGCAATAATTTTCCCTATGATTTCAGAAAAGGGCTTCATTTTGTAGGTTTGATTTTTTGTGTTATTCCTTATTTGGTTTGCAGAAATATCAATATCAAGTTCATCACCTTCAGAGATTGACTTGTATGCGTGCTCTTCAATCTCAATTGGAAGCAAAAACGCGCCATCTACGGAATTGCGATAAAAGATCCTGGCAAAGGACAATGCCAAGACGGCCTTTACTCCAGAGCACGATAATGCAATCGGAGCGTGTTCTCTGGATGAGCCGCATCCGAAATTTTTTCCTGCAAGAACAAAGTCCCCACTTTTTACCTTGGAGTGAAAGTGCGGATCCAGGCCTTCCATAGCATGAGTTGCAAGTTCCGCATAATCATGTACCTTGAGATATTGACCTGGAATGATGACATCCGTATCAATGTTGTCTATCTCGTATTTGATGACGTTTCCTTTCATTGCAGATCCCTCGGATCAGTTATCTTTCCCGTAACAGCGGATGCGGCAGCTACCATGGAAGATGAAAGGTATGTCTGTGATTCCACATGGCCCATTCGTCCAGGAAAGTTTCTATTTGTAGTACTAATGCAGATTTCGTCCTTTGCCAAAACTCCCATGTGTGCGCCACAGCAGGCACCGCATGTCGGAGGACCGACAGTGGCGCCGGAATTGAGGAAGACTGAAAGCAGGCCATTTTCCATAGCACGCTTGTAAATTGAGATTGAAGCGGGCAAAATTTCCGTTCTGATCCTTACCTGTCTGCCTTTGAGAACTTTGGCTGCGGCTTCAAGATCCTCGTATTTTGCACCCGTACAGGAACCAATGTATGATTTGTCTAATTCTACAGACGGGGCCTCTCTGACAACTGTAACATTTTGAGGAGAAAATGGTTTTGCAACGAGAGGTTCCACTTCAGATGCCTCATACTCAAACACGTTTGCATATGTGGCATCGTCATCCCCCTTGAAGATGCGGGCGTTAGTTGCGCCGCGACTTGCAAGGTAATCAACTGTCTTTTGATCAGCCTCAACAATTCCATTTTTTGCGCCGGCCTCCGTAGTCATGTTACACAGTGTAAGTCTGCCTTCAACTGACATTTCGTCAATCCCCGTTCCGCCAAATTGCATGGCCCTGTAATTTCCACCATCGGTTCCAATATCACCGATGATCTTCAAGATCAGGTCTTTGGCCATTACGTGTTCCGGAAGCCTTCCGTTTAGTTTAAAGTAATCAGTTTCCGGAACTTTGAACCAGATCCTTCCATTAAGCAGAACATATGCAATGTCAGTATGCCCTAACCCGCATGCAAATGCACCCAATGCGCCTGTCGTATTTGTATGAGAGTCTCCTCCAACATAGACATCGCCCGGTATTACCATTGCCTCTTCATGAGACAGGGTGTGACATATTCCGTATTGGCCCATTCCGTATTTGAAATGCTTCTCAATGCCATACTTTTTTGTAAAGTTCGACAGTTTTACAATGTTTTCAGCAGACACCTTTTCTGCAGATGGGACGAAATGATCTTCAGCCACCCAGACTTTGGCAGGGTCCCATAATTTGTCAACAGGTATGCCCTGTTTTTTCAGTTTGTCGAATACTTTGAGAACTCCCGGTCCTGATACGTCGTGTACCATGATCTTGTCCACATCTGCAAAAACAACATCATCCGGTGCCAAAGACGCCTTGCCTGATGCCCTTGCAAGGATTTTCTCGACGATGTTCACAGTCAAAAAAGCTGATTCTACAGATTAAAAGCTTTTCAGAACAATAAAAAAGAGACGGCAATATCAGCAGGTGTGAAACTGACAGTCTTACCGCTTTTGACAGAGAGAATGGAGGGAACATTTGATATCTATCAAGCATTGATTGAAGCCCTGACTAGGAACGATGCGAGATTGGAGGAAGGAGACGTTATTGTAATCTCAACAAAATACGTTTCAAACTCCCAAGGCAGAATTATTGAATCAAGTAGTGTCAAGGCCTCAGAGGAGGGCAAAAGAATCTCAAAAAGATTTCGGATAGAACCCGAGATCGCAGAAGTCGTAATGAGGGAATCAGACAAAATATTTGGCGGAACAGCAGGATTTTTGATCACTTCGTCGGATAACATCATGGCTCCAAATGCTGGAATTGACAGATCCAATGTCAGAAAAGGAAGGATCGTCTTGTACCCAAAGGATCCGTTCAAGACTGCAGAGGAGATTCGCAGAAAGATACTCCTAAATTCATCAATCCACGTAGGAATCATCCTGGTTGACAGCAGGCTGATGCCGGCAAGAGTTGGAACCGCCGGAGTTGCAGTTTCATGTGCAGGGCTAGAGCCGATCTTAGATATGAGGGCAAAAAGGGATCTTGACGGAAACCCATTAAAGGTTACATTTCAGGCCGTTGCAGACAATCTTGCAACTATTGCAAACCACAAAATGGGGGAGGGCGCAGAATCAAGGCCTTTTGCAATTATCAGAGATTCAGGGGCATGCATCACGGATAGAAAGATAGGCCCTTCAGAGATGGCCGTCTTGCCGGACCAATGTGTGTATGTAAGAGGCTTGTCAAATCCTCCCTAGTTGAACGGACCAGTGGTTCTGCTTTAAATAGAGGCGCCATAGTGAGAAGGCATGAAGTATCTGACGGCATATCCAAGGACAGTCTCGTTTCTTGATGGAATTAAGCACAGGATCGACATAGACAGCAAAGATGGTGTCGAGCAACTTCACATCGCAGTAAGGAAGAGCTTCGACGAGTTAATGAAGATCTTCACCTCCGAGGGATTTACTAAGGTAAAATTCGAACACAGGCAGCCGGATCAGATTGGAAACGGATTAAATCTAAAATTAAAAAAACCATGGGAGATGCACATAAGAATGGTTGATCTTAAAAAGGGCCTAATTGGAATTCATGCTGAAGTTGAGGTTTCACGTGATTATTTACAGCATTTGTTCTCCCAAAGAACTCCAGTCGTATACGAAGTAGAAGAGATTCTCAAGAAATACCAGGTTGAATACAGTATTTGGTATGACAAAATAAAGAAGAGTGTCAATGTTATCGTTGATAATTACAAAGTAAGGCTGGCAACTCCCAGCCTGCCGGTATTTGCATGGAAGCCGATGCTGTTTGTAATTGGAACCATAGGTGCGCTTTACAGCTGGAAATATTTCAATACTATTTGGTAAATCATACGCCCAGAGATTCGGCCTTGGTCAGATCCAGAAATACCTTATCGCCTACAGAGAGTCCCATCTCCTTGTATTCATGCATCTCAAGTTTTAATTGGGTAACGTTTCCTTGCATTCCCATCCCGCCCCCCATTCCTGAGAGCATCTTGTTAAGATCCTTCATCATGTCATTCATGTTTGTAAATCCCATGACTTTTGGACTGCCAAATGGAGATTGTGGATTTTGTGTGCTGCCCTCTTTTAGATCCTTGACAGAGGATAGGGACACAACTACGTATGGTGCGCCATCAGGGGCAGCGTCAATGCTTCTGACAACGAATTCCTTCTTCATAACGATAGTTGCTAAAATGCCCATATAATTTTAATTTTAGGCATAAATTGGCCCAAATTATCCGGTTTGGAAGATTTAATTACAAATTTCGGGATTTTAAGGCAATGTCACAGGGGTTGACAACTACGCTAACATACTATGGTATCTCGCCGTGGGAGATAGAGGTACTATATGGATTTTTGAATTCCCACTTTAAGATTATTCAAGAAGAGATAGAACAAGATGACGAAGATTTTGTCAGTTTTTTGAATGTTGATATTCCACTGACATTTAACGAGGCATTTTTTCAATGGTTTGAGTTCAAACGTTGGGAAAAAGTAAAAGCCGTTTTCAAGGAGATGAAACGACGAAGGGGCAGTGGAAACGCATTAAAGGTTAGGATGAATTTTTCAGGAAATCCGAAAATAATTTTTACGATAGATATAGAAGACAAGCAATGGTTTGATAACGCCATAGAGAAGATAGATTTTATTTTAGAGTTGCTGCCATACCACCTGGATCCAGCAAAACTTCCAAACGGGATTTCTGAGATTTCATACAGATTTGATTCTGAATCGGTTCGATGGCGACTAAATACAGCCAAGTCAGAAAATAAAAGGTATGCCTTCACGGGAGACAGTTGGAGGGAGGTTACTTGAGATCCTTCTGCAGGGGTTCGAGCAATTCATGTAATTCCTTGTATTTTGATTCTAAAAATTCCAAGGCATCGCCTAATTTTTTAGATTTGCCATACTTGTAACGGATTAATTCCCTGTGATGCCAGAATGTTTTGCCCTGGCCAGCAGAGAGAGTCGTAAAGTAATCAGTTCCCTTCAGACTGTCAGGCAGCCGTATATCGTGTGGAAATAACATTTCAACAATGAACCATTCGTCGCCATCAGGATAGTCAGAACCAGTTTCAACATCAAAGAAGACATGCAGAAGATCAGATTGCATCAGGCCATCATCGTCATTGATTAAGGGGTGTTTTATGCTTGACTTTTTAAAATCCAAGCTTAGTAGTCGGGGCTCAAAAAATCCCTTTATGATAGATCTTCGAAAAATGGCATTGGCCTCGTTGATGTTCAACAGCATAAAGATCTACAAACTAGTCTATAACTTGTTAGGTAGTCTTTAGACCTCCAAAGATTTGAGGATCTCTGAAACGTCGGTTGCAGGCAAGCCGTTTTCAGAAATTTTTTGTTTTGCTGGAGGATTTTCCAAGTAATTTGGAATTTTGTCAGTCAGTCTCGTGGCATATGTGGAGACTAGTTCGTTTTGATAAAACACGCCGGTTGGAATTTTTGTATCCCACTCTAGGGATTTTATCAATGCCTGAGAGAGTTTTTCGTTTACTTCTGCTTCTTGTGCATAGTGAACGACGGGATCATAGTGAGTATCCTCAAGTTTGTAGATTCTTGAATGGCGTTGCACTGAATCGGTAGCCAAGTCAGCACCTGCATACCAATCCCTTGTGTTTATGTCATTGTAGGTAGGACATGGCTGCAAGACATCTAAGAATGACAGTCCCTTGTGATTAACGGCTTTTATTATCAGATCTTTTAAGTGTCTGATATCATAAGAGTATCCCCGTGCTACAAACGTAAACCCGCTGGCAACGGCCAGTCCGATAGGATTGACATTGTAATTAGTGTTTGGAGATGGCAATGATTTTGTTTTTTCGCCCAATTTCAGGGTTGGAGAAGCCTGTCCTTTAGTTAGGCCATAAACTCCATTATCAAAGATAATGTAAGTCATATCCACATTCCGTCTTCCTGCTGCAACAAAATGCCCTGCACCGATTCCAAGTCCGTCACCGTCGCCCCCAACGGCGACGACTGTCATCTCAGGATTTGCCAATTTTCCGCCTTGTGCAAATGTCAAAACACGCCCGTGTAACGTGTGAACGCCGTAAGTGTTGATATAGTGAGATGTTTTTCCGGAACAGCCGATTCCTGAAAAAATAGCAGCCTTGTCGCGCTCAATTCCCATCTCAGATAACGCCATTTGTAACGCGTTTACAATTCCAAAATCACCACATCCCGGACACCAGTCATTATGAACTGCCGTCTTGTAATCTGTCAGTTTAGGCACCATGACTTAGAACCTCCCTTTTCTCAGCCCTGTTTTCAACAATCTTCCTTAATGAATCATATATTTCGGTACTAGTCATTGCCCTTCCCGTATATTTTAGGATATAGTAGTCAACATCCCTTGATATGTTTTGTTGGAAGATTTTTCCCAGTTGGCCAGAATGATTTGCCTCAACATCAATTATGGTTCTGGCTTCTGAGAGAAGGGACTTTACGTATTGGCCAGGAAATGGATGAAGCAGTTTAATTTGTAAAAATCCGACATCAATCCCATCCCTCTTAATCATAGACAATGCATCAAGGATTGGTCCTTTAGTAGAGCCCCATGAAATAATTGTAAATTCATGTACGCCAAACGATGCTACCTGCTCATCATTTGGGATTTGTTCTAGGGCCAAATCCAGGCGAGACATTCGCTTGTCCATCATTTTGATTCTGATTTGAGGATCTTCGGTGATATGGCCGTATTCGTCTGATTCGTCACCGGTATTCCAAAATATTCCGTTGTCAAGCCCCAGTCTTGAGCGTGGGGAAATTCCATCATCGGTAAACGCGAATCTTTTGTATTTGCCATCAACCCTGTCAACAAGTTTTCCACGGTTGATGGTGATCTTTTCAGGATCAAATTTTTTGCAAGTAACAACTGAACTAGATAGGAATTTGTCCATCATGTGAATGACTGGAATTTGATAAATGTCAGCATAGTTAAAGCATCGTCCAGTATCATAAAAGCTCTCCTCAATATCGCCAGAAGCATAGACTAATTTTGGAAAATCTCCATGACCTGCAAAAACCGTAAAAAGAAGATCATCTTGCCCATGACGCGTTGGAAGTCCTGTTGAGGGGCCGCTTCTTTGATACAGGGTGATTACGACTGGAACTTCGTTGATTCCAGCCCATCCTAGTGCCTCTGTCATCAGGGCAAATCCCGGTCCGGACGTGGAGGTAGATGATCTTGTTCCAGTCAGGGCTGCGCCAATCATCATTCCAATTGCAGAAATCTCATCTTCAGTTTGAATTACCGCAATAGAGCCAGGTCTGCCGTTTCGCACACCCAGCATCTCGTTTGATTCTAAATGAACACTTTCATCAGAAGCCGGTGTAATGGGATAATATGATTGGAATCTGCAGCCGGAAACCATTTTTCCAATAGAGGTTCCGTAATGCCCCTGAACAATAATCGTGTCAGATTCCTTTGTTGTTCCAGTTAACGTTTGTTCAAAGCCGTTGAATTTGGTTGCTGCATGGTTGTATGAGTAAGTTGCAGCCTGCTTGTTGAGCCGAGCTATTTGTGGTTTTTTTGCAAAGATCGAATCAATTGATCGAAGCAGAGAATCAGATGGCATTTTGATTAATCCCAGAGACAAGGACACGCCAATCACATTATACATTCTGACAAGACCGCGAAGTTTGGGATTATCAACCTCTTCAGAGAGAGATTCTAATAGGGATTTGAAGGATACGGGAAACAGTCTTACGCCTTTATCTTTGGCCAGTTCCAAGACTCCGGAGATTGTAAATGGTTTGTCCTTTGATTCTAAAAAATTGTGCAGGCGCTCTTTGAATGGCGTGTCCAGGGTACGGACCTTGTCAGTGTCAGCATCTTCAAGATCAGAATCATAGATGATTGCCCCGTTTTCAGACACCTCATCAAAATGTCGGAAGATCGTTTCAGCGTCAAATGAAATCATCAATGAAACATCGTTAACGTTTGAGCGGATCTTTTCATCAGATACTCTGACAATGAAATAACTGTGTTCGCCTTTGATATTTGAATAGAACTCTCGTTTTCCAAAGATCTGGTATCCCAGTTCAGCACATACCTTGGAGAAGATATTTGCTCCAGACTCAACCCCGCTTCCCTGTGGGCCTCCAATTAACCATGAAAAATCTACCGAACCCATAAAAATCACTCAGAAAGGCAATCGTCTCCTATCCGCCCGTAGCGGCGTCAAACAAGGCACACTCGCATTTATCACGCTCACCACAATAAGGACACACACATACGCATTTCTCAATTGAATTTCCACATTCTACACAGATGGCAAATTCTTCTTCAATTTCAGAAGACATGCTGGGATTACAAAGAAATCGTATAAATGGTTTGAGATGAACCTGATGATGATGAAAAAGAAAATATTCCTAACCAGGACATTACACGAATTTGCATTAAGGGAGTTGAAAAGAAGGTACAATCTAAAAGTTCATTCCGGGAAAATTCCCATTCCAGAAAAAAAATTGCGATCAGAAATCAAGGATATTGACGGATTGATCTGTTTTCCTTACGATAAAATCAATCAAGATACATTAGGCATGGCCGAAAATCTCAAAGTCATCAGTACGTATAGCGTTGGTTTTGATCACATCGATATAGAATATGCAAAATCAAAAAAGATCAGAGTCGGTCACACACCCAAAGTATTAACAGATGCGACTGCAGATTTGGCATTTGGTCTAATGCTAGATGTAGTGAGAAGGGTCTCAGAAGGTGACAGGATTATTCGAAAAGGAAAATGGAAGGTGATTTATGGTGCACATGACTATGTGGGATATGATCTGCAGGGAAAAACTTTGGGAATTCTAGGTTTGGGTAGAATAGGGAAGGCACTTGCAAAAAGAGCAAAGGCATTTGATATGAAACTGGCATACCACAACAGAAGTAAAATCTCAGAGAATTTAGAAAAAAGATTGAAAATCAAGTATGTCTCGTTTGGCGAGTTAGTCAAAGGCAGTGACATAATTTCAGTTCATGTCCCGCATACACCTGAAACAGAGCATTTGTTTGACATGAAGACGTTTGAAAAAATGAAAAAGACATCATTTTTGATAAATACGTCAAGAGGCAAAGTCATAAATGAGAAAGATCTGACACGGGCACTGAAAAATAAGATCATAGCAGGGGCAGGATTAGACGTATTTGAGAACGAACCCATTAGTGGCAAGCATGTCCTATCAAAGCTAGAAAATGTGGTCCTAGCTCCACACATAGGCAGCTCCACGAAAGAGACCAGAGTGGAAATGGCTCAAATCACCATCAAAAACCTTGATTTAGGAATAAATGGAAAAAGGCCGCTTTTTTCAGTCGGTTATTGATTTTGTTTGCAGGTCTTCAAAAACAATGCAGTTTTTATATCTAAATTGTGGACTAGGAACAGATTGAAAAAATTCAAACACACTAACGAGGAATTAGAATTAGCTAAACTGCAATCTGAAAAGGAAAAGAAGAAGAAAGAGTCTGAACGATGACACTTTTTCTACTTGTCTTTTTCAGACAAGGTTTTTTTAAAATTTGATTTCTAAAGAATATTTTTCACGAATTGCATCATAGATTTTTTCTCGTTGGATTCGGGGATTGATTCGTCGTACATTCTTGTAAAAAAAAATGCCGCTAAAACCAGTTTATTGTCTTCGTCAAAAAAACGTGCACATTAGAGCTTGTTTTCTCCGGTTTTTCTTCTTCAGCGAACCGTGCAAGCCTTATCAGCTCTGAATTAACGTGCATTAAGAGGGACTCATTTTTCTCCAACAGTAATCCATATCCCTCTTTTTGACGCATTCTCATAGAACTGCTCCGAATCCTGATGACTGCACAAGGGCTTTTTACAATAAGACGTCATCAACGCTTACAATATCAGACAGCAAATCAAAAAACAACGCAAATCATAGGAATTTAAAATATTTTAAAATTTGGGATTTTTCATGTCAATTTGAAGAAGATCCTCTTCATTGCCACGAATACAGTCAGTGCCAACAGCCTTTACCGGTGCAAAGATGATTTTTCCTTCATGGATTTTGCCTTCACTTTGAAGAATTCCAATCTTGCCTGAAACAATATCTTTATGTCTTGTACATGTAACGCCGACCATGTATTCATCCTTATCATCAATTATTGATACGATAAACTCGGGGTGATTCACGCATTGCCTCCCTTTTTCCATTACGGAGCATTTGTCAGGTAACATGTTTTGGGTTTGCGTCGACACGATATTAACCTTGACTGACATAATCTGTTTTACAGTTTGTTTTTCAAAGCCATTTTTTGGACAGGATTTCCAATCTAGACAGAGCGATAAGACAGACTACTGCACGTATTCAATTTAATATCAACTGGTACGTACAATATACAAACAGTATGACAAGGAATTTTGATATTTTGATTATTGGCGGAGGAATTTTAGGCACATCGATTTCGTATTTTCTTTCACATCTAAACAAATCAAGATCAATAGGCGTTGTAGAGCAATCAGAAGGTGTAGCATTTCACACCAGTGGCAGGAATACGGGAAAGGTTCATGCCCCATATCTTTACAATCCGGAGAAGAAAAAGTTGTTTGCAAATGCGGCATTTCACGGATATGAAATGTGGGAGGAGTATGCAAGACTGAAAAAATTACCTTTTAAGAAAGACGGAGTGATCGAGGTTGCATTAGATTGCAAGGGAATCAGGGTGCTTGAAAAATACCTCAAATGGGCAAGACAAAACGGATTGGAGGATTCGGATATAGAATTAATGGATAGAAATGAAATTAAGAGGGTTGAGCCAGAAATTCAGTGTGAATCTGCCCTGTACATACACAGGGATAGTTCAGTTGACTATTCAAAGTTTACAGAATCTTTGATGAGTGACAGCAAGAATAACGGTACTCAAACATTAATGAAGTCCAGAGTTACGGAAATAAAAAAAGAGGGTACGGCATGGAAGATTGTCCTAAATCATGAAAAAGAGGTTCTTACAAAATTTTTGATCAATGCGGCTGGTGGCGAATCTATCGATATTGCTCACGATGTGGGATTAGGTAAAGGGCTAACTGATGTCCATTTTAGAGGAGAGTATTGGAAGGCACCAAAGGAATACAACTCATTGACCAAAACAAGCATTTATTCTGTACCAGAGTTTCCAGATTATCCATTTTTGGATCCGCATTGGATAATTAGGGTTGATGGCAGTTGTGAAATCGGTCCAAACGCAGTTCCGGTTTTTAGCCCATATGGATACAACAGGACAGAGAATTTGAAGGAGTTTTTGCCAAAAATGTTGGAAATGTTAGGCTCTGGTGCACGTAAGGCAGTCTTTGACAAGCAGTTTCAGCAGCTTGCAATCAATGAGATACAATCGTCAATGTCCAAATCTGCGATGGTTAAAAGGGTTAGAAGATTTCTGCCTAAAATCGATCCTGAAAAATTTTTGGAAAAAGGTGCTGCAGGAATTAGATCATCGGTAATTAATGAAGATGGAAAATTTCTACCCGATGTAATATTATTGAATAATGAATCATCTTTTCATATTCTGAACTACAACTCTCCAGGTGCAACAGGAGCATTGGCATTTTCTGCACACATAGTCAATAAGATCAATGATTCGGGTTTGCTCAAAAGTGAGGATCTGAATGCGGAATGCGGTCCTTGGAAATTTTCTGACATTATTGAAAAACTAAAGGAATGAGGGATGTCTGAGCTGCCAGTCAACACGACATTGGAGTCAAATACCGTGTTTGCTTTTGACATTAAGCACCTTTTGCGTTGCAATTTTTAGATAAGAAAGAGAATAACGGCATAATTTCTACAAGGTTCTGTCAAGCATCAGAGTGACTGGACATGTTATGTGTGTCCTATGATCCAGGATTGATCGTCTGTTTGTAAATGTAGAGCAAGAAAGACCCGAGTCATAAACATGCTGGAGGCGTGCAATCAATTCATCCTAAAACAGATCATTTTGTAAATAATTCACGACAGTCAAGATCTGACCATACTGGATGATTTCATATGTAGAATACGCAGAGACAGTAACAAACAGCATAATGTGATCGCAAAACACTGGCCAAAACCAACAAGATAGGACACGATGACTTTACACAATCAGCAGAATTTTGTTCGTGTTGGTTACCGATTGCAAACAGCTGCATCATGCATATGACTTGGATATGCCCATGCATTTGTCTTTCATGGATGCTTGAGAATGTCTGGACTCATTGATCATGTGATCTAAGAATAACGGCAAAAGGTCAAAAACAGATGATCCCTAGGAAGTCAAAAATCTCGCATGTTGCACAACTTGCTTTTCAAAGCCATCTTTGGCCAAGATTATCCTAATTTAGGCAGGGATTATGCAACATGTTACAAAAATCCAAATATTTTTAATGTGTGAACCGGTAATAGAGTAGGTCGTGGTTGAACGGTTAAAAGAAAAAGAGGAAGTGGGATTGAAAGATCAGAACTCGAGAGATTGGTAAATAAGACCATCGACAACAACAAGACAGTTTTTGAAATATTAGACGAGCATTAAATGAAAGAACTTACAGAAAACGATATTAATCTAGTCCATTGTGAGTTAGAGAAGAAATTCCCATCCATGCTTAAGGGAGTACAAAATGAAGGGATGATACAAGCTGCAATTGAACGACAAAATAGAAGTCTATATGGATCAGGTGAACAATACACAGATGTTTTCAAAAAAGCAGCATCGTTGATGGAAGCAATAACAAGATGGCACATATTTAATGATGGAAACAAGAGAACTGGATTACTTTGTGCATTTTTTTATCTATATCTTAATGAAATATATCTGGCAATTCCAATAGATGCAGTCAGATTTACACAAAAAATTGCAGCAACAGAAGGAACAGAGCAGGAAGAGATCAAAATCTTAGTGGAAGAGATATCATCAAGCTTGATCATTGGAAAGAGCGTATATTTCAAAGCTTTGACAGTGAAATTCACTGGATTATTAGTACTGTATTTCTGCAACCTTGCAGTACTCAATTTTTTTGGTTTTAAAAAATATGTAAAACAAAAATTAGATTATTGGTTTGCAACAGAAGCACATCCAGAATATAAAAAAGAAACATCACAAGTGTATTTGTTCATGAAAAAGTTAATGGTAGAAACGAGTTTGTTGCATAACACGCCTAGAACAGTGCAAAATTCCTCAACAAGGACAAAATATTTACACCGAAAAAGCCAAAGATCATGAGAGCTTATAGTGAGTGTGGTACACACTGACAATAGCAAGTACGTAAAACGTGGAAGGGATCTGGTCATCAGGCATGATCCGGCATGGAAGGATGAACTCAGGGAGATTAACCGCTTCAAAGAGGGTGCGCCGTTTCTATATGCAGATGCATGATCATGCTGTCTGCATCAATAAGAACCG
>RKRY01000031.1 GCA_007571135.1 Candidatus Nitrosopumilus sp.
CTTCCGCCAACCAAGTGGAATCTTCAAACCCGATAATTCCATCTTCATACACAAAGGTTGCAAATTCCTTCACAAATTTTATGCCAAAGTTCACTGCGCTGGATTTATTTTGGTTTGCATTGTGTATGAATCATGCCCGAAATCTGGCTAAATTACGGTATCACAGACGTTGTTTTGGACATAAAAGCTGAGAATTTAGAACAAAAAATTGATTCAGAAGGAAAAACCCTTGATGACTCGGCGATCGACGAAAAACTAGGCCAAATTGATTTATCAAAACCAGTGGAACTAGTTGTCTTGCATAACTCCCGTCCAATTCAAAGAATCATCTCATCACTGTTTATGATATGTGAACAAAAGTCCCAACCATTCCCAAAAATATTCGCAGAAAAAAAGATCATTAATCAGGTAAAGGCAGGCCTGCCTGAGGGCAGCTCAATCAACGAGTTTGACAATTCAGACATTTCAAATTCCAGCCTGGTTTTTATGGCAGAAATGGAGTTTGATGGCCTCTTCGGATATGAGACGATTGCAACCAGGCTGATCAAAAAGTTTGGCCAGGATTCCATGCTCAGTGCGTACGCGAAACGACAGGGAAACCTCCCAACCCCGGGCCAATACCCTGCAAGCCTGGAGGAGGCCAAAAGATTCTCCGACAATTTTGAAATTCAGGGAATTGAGATAGTCACAAACTCTCAGGGGATCGTTGATTTTTCTCTGGACCATCCCTCTAAAACAATTTCCGCGACTAAAACTTTGGAAGACAACTCTATCCGGGACGTCGGTCAACACAGAACCATGATAATTAGCACTGGCAAGGACGCAAGCAACGCCACCCTGAGAAAATCACTCTCCTCGCTTTGGAATTGCTCAAATGCCATCAAAAAAGACGGTTTGGCAATCTTGATGGCCGAATGCAAGGATGGGTTGGGCTCAGATGCCATGCAACATTTCATTGAGGACAGGCTGACCTTAGAGCAGCTAAAAAACCCCCCAAAGTACGTTAACGGGATGGAGGATTTACTGTTCTTATCTGAAATACAAAAGAACTTTCAAATCGGACTCGTTTCAATTTTGCCCGAATTCTATGCAAAAAAGCTAAACATGATCTCTTTACCGGGCATAAGACATTCTATGGATTATGTCCTGAAAACTCAGGGAGTCAGACAAAAAGTCGCAGTTGTATCTGACGGTGCGCGACTCTTGCTAAGGTAGCATGCTTGGCAGGAAACCTGACGGAAGCGGCGCACATAAAAATGCCAATCCGATAACTCCAATGTATGCCCACCTTCTTTTTCCTGATAACGGCGAAACGTCATCTAGTGGCGTTGCACTGGGATTTCTCTGGCTCATAACTAGAATTAAGATTGCCATCAGCCAATAGTTCAACAGAACAAGGGCTGCCATACTTCCAAATGTTGCATATCGGTGTAACTTTGGACCAAGTAACGTTCTTGCCATATGTCCGCCATCCAATTGCCACGCAGGCAGCAAATTTAGAAACGTAATCAAGAATCCGATCCATGCAGCAAACAGCACCGGCGTCATAATCACCTCGTCTCCTCCACTGCCTTTTCCAAAAAGCGCCAGGCTTGCCGAAAGCAGCACCGGTTCACCCTGTTCCCATTCTACTAGTCTGGATTCCTCAAATAGCCCTGCAGCAAAACCCTCATCCAAAATCGGGGCTGTATACGCACCGTAAACTGAAACAACTACGGCAATCACCAGTCCTGCAATAGGGCCTGCAATTGCAACGTCAAATAAAATCTCACGGTTAATTGTCAGTCCCCTTGATTGGATGAACGCTCCAAAAGTTGGAATTCCAATTACAGGCAGGCCGGGGATAAAGTATGGCCAAGTCGTCTTCAGTCTGTGTGTCTTTGCAGCAACTATATGGCCTAATTCATGAGCTCCCAAAATTCCTAGTAATGATAGCGTGTAGATTGCAGCCATTTCTAACGGATCCCCGATATCGACGATTGAATTAGTGCCCGAAGTCCTATAGTATCCGTCAATCATAACAAACCCTATGACTATTGCAAAGAGAATCCGTGGTGTCCACGAGGTGTTTAGCCACCTTCTATGTCCTTTTACCGCGAATCTTTGTATGATGATGAATCTTTCGTCATCTGCCTGTTCTAGCTTGCAAACATATCTCATTCCCTCCAACCTTCTGGCCAATTCCTCAAATTTTGCCTTGAAATCATTGTCTGCAATTTTAAATTCCAAAGAAAATTCCGATTTGGTAAAATTCGTAACATCGAAAATCGAATTTACAAGGGAAACAACATCGTCCTGTGAAGGCTCTTCCATCTGTTATGGGGGTAATTTTATCCATTAAATGGTCTTTTGGTTTAAAATTAAATATTGACACGCGCAGTATTGGGCATGCAGGTAATTTTAAGGCAGTTGGGAGATTGCAACATTAGGAGGGCAGAGGCAAGCGATCTTATTCCTGTAATGGAAATTAATCTGAAAACCCTTCCGGAACACTATTCTGACTATTTCTATGAAAGCTTGCTTGCCGAACTTCCAGAAGCGTTCATAGTCGCCGAGATTGGGGGCAAGCACGTCGGATATGTCATGTGCAAGACCGAATATGGATTTTCAAATTTCAAGAAATTGGGGTTTGTAAAAAAGGGCCACGTTGTTTCAGTAGCGGTGTTAGACGAGTTTAGAAATCGGGGAATTGGCAAGGCCCTCGTTGAAGAATCCGTAAAAGGCGTGAAATCACGAAAGTGCAATGAATTTTATCTTGAAGTACGCTGTAGCAATAACGAGGCAGTCGGTCTGTACGAAAAACTGGGCTTTGTCATACGGCAGCAACTCAACGCCTATTATCGAGACGGCGAGGACGCATATCTGATGGCTATTGAATTAGATAGTTAAAACCAATAAATAACTCGCAAAAAGTTTTCCGCCATGGACAAACGCAAGGGAATGGGAATTACCATCTTTGTCTTGTGCATTGGAGGTTTTTTTCTCTATGCGTATTTGTTAATGCTCTCTGAATGGAGTCCCATCGTTTTACATCTGTCTGTCCTGATGATTGCAGGCGGAATCTTGGGAGTGGTTGCATGGATTGGATACGTCATGGCAACTACAAAGCCATCGTCTGCATCGGTTACTTCTGACGACTAGTCATTTTGAAATTTTAACGTCCACTACTGTCTGGTAGTATCTGGGCCCGACAGCCCTGACAATTTTTGAGCCGAGAATCTCTGATTTAACGGGCGTTGCCTGCAGATAACGCCTTTCTGAAAGTTTCCCGGCATCTGCCTTTCTTTCAGCATGAATGTGTGAGTAATAATGAATCATTCCTCCGTCTTTTGTAGCGCTTATTGCCGATTCCAAGAACTCATCTGACCTTTCTGGCAGCAGCATAAGCGTTCTGTCTGATCTGTCTTGCAATCGTTCTTCGACGATTTTGGCCGCATCCCCATTTATTGAGATGACACTCCCTTTCATCTTGTTTTGTTTTATGTTCTTTTCACATAATCTTGACGCTACCGGATTGATATCCAGGCTATACACGGTACATCTCTTCTTTTTTGCTGCCATTATTGAAAACATTCCGACTCCGGCAAACATGTTGGTTACTACCTCTCCGTCTTGGACAAGATTGGCAATTCTCTCCCGTTCAGTTGACAACCTGGGTGAAAAAAACGCATTTTCCACGTCTACAGTGAACCTGCATCCAAATTCCCTGTATTCTGTCTCTGTGTTGTCTTCTCCGGCCAGAACTTCCAAATTTCTAGTCCTAAAATCGCCTTCTACTGCCGATGCCTGATAAAAGACACTTCGTGCAACTTTGACTTCCTCAAGCAGGGTCTTGCCAATTACTCCCTTCTTTGGTAGTAACGAATCTGGAATTCTGACAATTATGATGTCACCAATCTGATCAAACGCAGATATCAACTCTCCGCTCTCTTCAGGAGAAAGTACGTTTTCCAATGATTTCTTCAGCATTCGTGTCAATTCTTGTAATGTAATGGATGGAGTATATCTTTTATTGATAATTGTATCCTCGCATGCCCTGCTACAAAGTCTTCTGATTGCAAAGTTCCTCTCCCTTTGTCTTCCTTTCTGATCCCCTCATTTCTGACAGTCAGAGAATGTAAGACATGCAGTGATATAGCGCATCGGTAAGACAACCCGAATGAATTTATGCCCGTAGCGACAGAGCAAAAAACGGCATCATGTTTGGAGGGTTTTTTTTTAACATGAGTCTGTTATGTGCAACAGACGTTAAGAGAAACTCTATGCCTTGTAGTAGAAATTTCCGGATATCTTTTGATCCTTGTCTAGCCTGCTTTCAAGCTTGTTTACTCTGGGTCTTAGACTCTTCTCGTCCCTTCTAAATGACATGCCAAGTGATTTTAGAAACCTGTTCATTGCATCTGCCTTTGGTAGCGGGGATGTTGCTCTTCCTAAAACACCTGACTTCCCCTCAAATATTACCATCGAGTCTGAAATCAGGTCCATTAGTTGCAAGTCATGATCAATTACAATGGCAGATTTTCCAAAAGAGCGAACAAATTTTTGCAAGAATTTTGCAATGGCGATTCTGTCCTCCACATCCAAAAATGCTGATGGCTCATCTAATGCATAAAGGTCAACTTTTTGCAAAAGGCAAGACGCAACTGCCACCTTTTGGAGCTCCCCTCCAGAGAGATTTTTTACTGATTTAGTATAGAGTTTCTTTATTTTCAAGGGGTCAAGGATTTGCTCCTCCTCGAGACTTCCTTCTACAGGGCGACTCGCATTTGCCTTGTCCAGTAACGCAACGACTTCGATATCGATGTCGTTTTGAAGGTATTGCGGCTTGTATGCAATCTTGATCTCTCTGTCAATCGCACCTGAATCCGGCTTTTGGACACCGGCGATCATCTTCATCATCGTCGTTTTTCCAAGGGCATTGGCACCCATGATGCCTAGGACCTCACCCTTTCTGACCTGTCCTGGCCCAATTTCAACTGAGAACGAGGGATAATCTTTAGCCAGTCTCGGATAGCTGACAATATCACTTCCTTCTTGAAATTTATCAGTAGAAGTTGACGAAACATCAAAGGAGAATGCCTTGTCCCTGAACCTGACATTTTCACTTGGCAGGTACCCGTCAAGAAAGACATTGATGCCGACTTTGGTTGAAAGAACATTTGAAACGATTCCGTATGCCGACGGTTCCCCATATAATACTTCGATGTAATCACTCAGAAAATCAAGTAGTGTCAGGTCGTGCTCTACTACCATTACGCTTTTTCCAAGTTTTGCAAGACTCTGAATTACTCTTGCAACACCGGTTCTTTGAAAGACATCGTTGTAAGATGATGGCTCGTCAAAAAAGTAAAACTCTGAATCCCTTGAAGCAACTACCGCGATGGAAATTCTCTGTAACTCGCCGCCACTTAATTCTTTGAGACTTTGCTCTACAGAATTTTGCAATCCTAGTTCTTTGATTAACCTGGTTGCTACTCCCCTTTCATCATATTTTTCAATTAGTTCTTTTCCCGTCCCGTCAAATACTTGCGTAATGTGATGAACCTGTTGGGGTTTAATCGATGCCTGAATCCGTTTTTGCTTAATTTCTTCAAAGTGCTGTTTTAACTCTGTTCCACTATAGTGCTTTAGGATCTCGTCCCATTCCGGCGGGTCCTCATATCTTCCAAGATTTGGCTTTAGATTTCCTGAAAGGATGTTGACTACGGTACTTTTACCCATTCCGTTTCTTCCAAGCAGTCCGACAACCTCGCCTTTCTTTGGGGTTGGGAGCCTGTACAGTCTGAATGAGTTTGGGCCGTATTGATGAATCTTGTCCGTTGCCAACTCGCCTGCCAGATTTACAATGGTAATTGCATCAAAGGGGCATACTTTGACACATATTCCGCATCCATTGCAAATGTCTTCGTCGATCTGAGCTTTTCTAGATTCTTCGTTGAGAACAATACAATCCGCACCTGACTTGTTTATTGGGCAATACTTTATGCACTCCAAACCACATTTTTTAGGCTGACATAACTCATGATCTAAAACTCCTACCCTGTGTGTCATGCACTAGAGCGACAACCTCTTTGTTTTATACCTATTTTGAGACAGGTGCAGGTGCAACGGATGCGGGGGATCACCGAAGAGCGACAACCTCTTTGTTTTATACCTATTTTGAGGCTTCTGCAAGATCCAAGGCGGGCATATTGGCACCGAAGAGCGACAACCTCTTTGTTTTATACCTATTTTGAGGCGTCTGGAGCTTCCAGTCTGCTGTACGGCCTACTTTTCAAATTCATTTCTGGCCGAGGTATCGCAATCTGAGCATGATATGCAGTAATCGGTTAAGTCACATAAAGGAACTTGTAAAAAATGAGAGTTCACAGCTTGCATATTCTATATTTTTCAATAACTTGCTAGATTTTGCATAATTAGTTAAAGTTATCAAACCTAACTTAACCGATTACGATATACAGCAGACGGGATTTCACTACGTTAATAATTGGGCTTCTTACACTGTTTTTCAAGCCGGCCATAGCGTCAGGGTGCGACCCAACCCCTTTCCGAACTTGGAAGTCAAACCTGATGTCGCTGTTGTGTTACTAAGATGCGAGAGCCCTTGGGAAGCAACAGTGCTGGCGTTTTCTTATTCAATCAGTTTTATTATCGGTTCCCCATACTGATCATATGGCTGTCTGTTCGATATGTGGGGAATTATGCGACAATGACATCCGGTTGATGAACCACATGATGGAAAAACACGGGTGGCGAAATCCAAATGCCAGCAAACCTGATAGAAACAGTCGCGGATATTAGGCTCGCAAATTTTGCAGATAGTCCAAAACCAATCTGACGCCAAAGCCTGTTGCCCCTTTGGGATTGTATGGTTTTTCTTTTGTTGCTGTCTGAGTCCATGCAACTCCGGCAATGTCTAGATGTACCCATGGGGTTTTTTCTATCGCATTTTGCAAGAATGCGGCAGCGGTAATCGTTCCGGCCGCCCTGCCTATTCCCATATTTTTCATATCCGCAACATCTGATTTTATCATGTCCATGTAGTCTTGGTTTAACGGCAATTGCCAGACTTCTTCAGATGTTCTTTTTGACGAATCAAAAATTCTTTTTGCAAGTCTTTCATCATTAGAAACCATTCCTGCAACATTGGTCCCTAATGCAACTATGCAGGCACCTGTAAGAGTTGCAAAATCTATAACGGCCTGTGGGGAGTACTGCTTCTCTCCATACGCCAGTGCGTCTGCAAGAATTAGCCTTCCCTCCGCATCCGTATTCAAAATTTCCGCAGTTTTTCCATTATACAATTTGACAATGTCTCCCGGTCTGTATGACTCGCCACCGGGCATATTCTCGACTGATGGCACGATTCCCACCAGGTTAATTGGCAATTTCAATTCTGATGCTGCTTTCATGATTCCTAATACAGTACATCCCCCGCATTTGTCAAACTTCATCTCATTCATGTTGTCTCCGGGTTTGAGCGAAATTCCGCCCGTGTCAAATGTAACTGCCTTTCCAACAAGCAATATCGGCTTTTTATTTTTAGCACCGTGACTGTACTCTAGAATAATTAATTTTGGCTCATTCTTACTTCCCTGACCTACTGCCGTAATTCCCCCAAAACCGTTCTTTTTTAGTTCGGACTTTGAAATAATCTTGCATCTCATTTTATTTTTGTTTGAGATTGTTCTTGCAAAACCTGCCAAAGTTGAGGGGTTGCATTCATTTGGAGGCAGGTTTGCCATACTTTTAGTAAAGATCGCACCGTCGGCTATGATTTCAGATGACCTTATAGCTTTGACGACTTTGGCTGATCTTAGACACACAATTGTCAGATCTGGGGGCGCATTTTCTTTTTCTGCCCTGAATTTATCGAATTTGTAGACTGACATCTTGGCCCCTTCGACAATTTGTGAAACGGTTGAGGCAATCTCATTGACAAAACTTGGAGGAGCTATGATTGTGAATTCTTTTAATTTTAATTCTCTGGCTTTGAGGGCAATTTTTCCAGATACAAATCTCAAAGTGTCATTAGTCATCTTGTTCTTTTTTCCGATCCCTGCCAAAAGAATTCGACTGGCAGGTTTTTTGCCAGAGATTGGAATTATCGTCAGGTTTCCTAGTTTTCCACCGTTATCCCTAATTGATTGGTTAATCGACGACGTGATTTTGACATCGTCATATTCAGGCAATCCCAGTACCCTGCTGGATTCCTCTGGGACAAACCCGCAAAGTAACTCTGTCTTATTTTTCGAAGATGATTCCAGCTTGATTTTCATAACGATAAATCACATCTGTCATGTTATTTAGATTTAATAAATTCCTCAAATTCTAAAATCAAGCTGTAACTGATCGACTCTCATTAGAAGTAGATTTTTATTAAATTTGGCAAGATAACGATCAAGATGGGGCTTAACTATTATCAGATAAAAAAGAATGTCCTCCAAGCCCGAAAACTAGTCATTAAAGGCACTAATGCTGCAGGTTCAGGACATCCAGGCGGTTCGTTTTCAATGGCCGAAATCCTTGGATGTTTATTTTACAAACACTTGAAATTTGATCCTAACAATCCCCAATGGGACGACCGCGATCGTCTCGTCTTGTCTAAAGGTCATGCCGCTCCTGGCCTCTTTTCAAATATGGCAGTAGCCGGATATTTTCCAGAATCAGAACTTGAAACCCTGAGAAAACTTGGAAGCAAGCTGCAGGGTCATCCGGATCTTAAATGTCCTGGCGTTGAATTTTGTGGCGGCTCACTTGGTACTGGTCTGTCCTACTCCATTGGAATCGCACTTGCCGGCAAATTAGATTCAAAGGATTATCATGTCTATACAATCATCGGCGATGGCGAATCTAACGAAGGCCAAGTTTGGGAGGCAGCCATGACTGCATCTAAATACAAGGTTGATAATCTGACCGTATTTTTAGATCGAAATTTCATCCAGCAGGACTCTTACACCGAACGAGTCATGCCGTTGGATGAAAAATTAGGGGAGGGGGACAATCTGTCTGAAATGTGGAAAGACGCCTCAAGGTGGAAGACTGGCGATAAATGGAGATCATTTGGCTGGAATGTCATTGAGGTTGATGGTCATCGCGTAGAGCAAGTAGATGCTGCAGTCAAAAAGGCAAATGCAACAAAGGGCGTGCCTACCATAGTTATTTCTAGGACTATCAAGGGAAAATCCGTAGAGCACATGGAGGATAACCCCCAATGGCATGGAAAGGCACCGGATCCAGATGTAGTTCCTATAATTAATCAGGAGCTGGATTCGCAATTCATGATTGCACCCTCTATCATTGCAGGCGACATGACAAATCTGGAAAACGAGGTTAAAAGATGCGCTGCTGGAAGAGCTGACTATATTCATCTTGACGTAATGGACGGGCAGTTTGTTCCAAACAAAACGTTTGATCATGCAAAAATCAAAGAACTAAAGCCGCTGACAGTAATCCCATTTGACACCCATTTGATGATAAACGATCCTGTAAAACATGTCCAGAATTACGTTGATGCGGGAAGCGATGTTGTTACAGTTCATGCAGAAGTAACCGATGAGTCAAGTTTTGGTGAAATTCATGACTTGCTAAAACAGAATCAGGTTGGCGTAGGACTTGCAATAAATCCTGACACTGAATTTCCAAAATGGGCCTACAAATTCATCTCTTTACTGGATCAAATTATTGTAATGTCCGTAGTTCCTGGCAAATCCGGCCAAAAGTATATCGAGGCTACTCATGAAAAGATGGCAAGACTAAACCCCATTCTGCACGAGCACAATTTCTCTGGATATGTTGAGGCCGATGGGGGTGTCAATCTGGAAAATATTGGCTCCATTTTTGCTGATGGTGCGAGAGCCTTTGTTGGCGGCGGGGCAATAATTGGACAGCAAGATGTCAGAACTGCCATCAAAGATTTTAGGTACGAGGCTCTCAAATCTCGAAGAAAGCAACTTCTTGGGAAGGCCAATCAACTTGGAGGCTCTGAATTAGTAAACAAATGGATTGGTCTTCATGTAGTTGGAGAAAAACAGGATCAAATTAGGAGGATCGCACAGGAGGCGGGATTTGTTTGAATGATCCAGTGATGACTGACATGCGTTCAGAATATTCAAGATCTCTGATCCAGCTTGGGCAAGACAATCCAAATATCGTTGTCTTGGGCGCCGATACTACCGATTCACTAAAAACGTCATATTTTGGAAGGGAATTCCCTGATAGGTTCTTTAATGTTGGCATAGCTGAAGCGAACCTAGTTACAATCTCAGCTGGTCTGGCAGCTTCTGGGAAAATATCTTTTGCCAGCACATATGCGATTTTTCTTCCTGGGCGTGCCGTTGATCAAATTAGAAATAACATTGCATATCCTTCACCATCTGGCAAGAAAGGGCTTGACGTAAAACTAGTGGTGTCTCACGGTGGGCTGTCTGTAGGACCTGACGGCGGTTCCCACCAACAAGTTGAAGATATTGCCATAATGCGGGCAATTCCTAATTTTAGAGTCTTTATTCCGGCTGATACTGTAGCAGTTTCAAAATTAACCCGATTGATGGCAAATAAGTACGGTCCGTTTTATATGAGGATGGCTCGCTCCAAAACTCCCTTGGTACACTTTGAATCTCAGGAATTCAATATGGGAAAAGGAATCACAGTAAGAGATGGAATTGACTGTACAATTGCCGCATGTGGAATTACAGTTAGGATGGCATTAGAAGCAGCTGAATCCTTACAACAAGATGGGATCTCATGCAGGGTGTTAGACATGTTCTCTATCAAACCCATCGACGATGAGATTCTAGAAAAGGCTGCAAGAGAGACAGGTTGTATTGTTACGACTGAAGAGCATAACATCTTTGGAGGCTTGGGTTCAGCCGTAGCAGAATCCGTTTCCGAATCTTATCCGGTGCCAATCAAGCGTATTGGCGTCCAAGATACTTTTGGCGAATCTGCAAGGGACAATGAAATTCCGTTGCTCCTAGAAAAACATGGCATAACATCAATTAATATAGCGAAACAGGTAAAGGAACTTAGGAATAAAAAATTATGAAAATTTTTCTCGATACTGCCAATTTGGAATCGATAAAAAAGTTCAATGACATGGGATTGCTAGATGGAATTACAACGAATCCATCTTTGATGTATAAGGAGGGTGGAGATCCAAAGGCTGCCATGGCCGAAATAACCTCGATCATTAAAGGAGATGTCAGCTTGGAGGTTGTCAGCACCGATTCTTCTGGAATGATTGAAGAGGGAAGGCATCTTAGAGAGTACGGCGAGAACGTAGTAGTCAAAGTTCCAATGACTCCTGATGGCCTTAAGGCATGCAAATCACTATCTTCACAAGGAATTCCTGTAAACGTTACACTGATCTTTTCTGCAAATCAGGCATTACTAGCTGCCAAATCCGGGGCAAAGTATGTCAGTCCATTTATTGGCAGGCTGGACGATGCCGGCCAAGATGGAATGCATTTAATCCAAGAGATCAAAGAAATCTTTTCACATTATGATTTTAGAACCCAAATTCTTGTAGCAAGCGTTCGCCACCCATTGCATGTAGTAGATGCCGCAAAGATTGGCGCAGATGTAGTTACGTTGCCACCACTAGTTCTAGATAAGATGCTCTTGCATCCTCTTACAAAAATCGGTCTGGAAAACTTTCTTGCTGATTGGGAGAAACTCAAAACAGAAAATCCCGATATCAATGCATAATCAATCTTTTAGAGAGTACCCTGGGCGAGCAAGCATAAAAATGAAAAATTAAGATTTTGTTCTTTTCTATTTCTTTCTACTGCCGGTGCCTCTTCCAGAACTAATTCTTCCTTTGTATTCTGGTCTTGCTCTTGGTTCTGGCGTATCGCTTAACTTTCTACTGCCGGTGCCTCTTCCAGATGACACTGTCCTGCCTCCAGCAGCTTTCTTTCTTGCTTCTTGAATTTTCTTAAATTCGTCACCAGACCATTTTGCGGGATCACTGTCTACCTCAATGGTACCAGTACCCCTGCCGGTTCTGATTTTGATTTTCCCCATGGTTTTTGTGTAGATATCTGGTATTTATCTGAAGCTCATTGGTCATAATTTGATGGATCTTGCCGTTTTTTGGACTTTAGCTACTGATCCATCCCAATTTTTTAAAGTATGCAAACATGAGGATTGCCGGAATGGCAGACGCTAGAATCACTATGATAAACGTCGTAAATGGTCCTAGGGCAGTCGGACTGTCTCCTATTCCACCTGGCAAATCCACATTCATCCCATAAAACGTGCCGATCACAGTAGAAGGAATTGCCAATGTGAAGATTATTGTAAGAACTGCCAAGACTTTGTTTGTTTTTTCAGTACTTAGCACAAAGTCGGTATCCTTATAGATCTCCATTGTCTCCCTTGACTCTTCTAGCGTCTCAATTACTTTGTCAATGTGATCTATTACGTCGTCAAAGTATAATGTAATCTCTTCGTCTCCTCTTTCAGAAAATGTCTTGCTGTTTTTGGCAATTTCCAACACGAATCTCTTTAATGGATTGGCGATTCTTCTCAGCCTGTTAATCTCCCGTCGCAAAAGGGCAATACTTCTTGCAACCGGTTTTGTTTCATCAAACACCATGTCCTCCATCTCGTCAAGATTTGCAATAATTTTTCTTGATGTGTGTAGCAGATCATCTACCAGAATATCGATGATCTCATGAAGCAAAAATACTGAAGACTTTCCTAACAGCTTGTCTTTTCTTTGTTGATCTGAACCTGTTTTGCAGGTATTGACCAAATCCACTAATGGTTTAAGATCACCTTGATGAACGGTAATTAGAAAATCTTTTCCCAAGAAAACTGACAACTGGCTATTTTTTGAAATTCCTACTTTTTGTGATAGCGGGGGAAAATGTAAGATTACAAAAAAGTGATCATCATAGCTGTCTAGCTTTGGAAGCTCAAATTTTGTCATGCAGTCTTCGATGTTAAGTGCGTTGAAATTGTATTTTGCAGCCAGTCTCTCTACGTCCTTCCTATCCGGATTCTGCAAGTCTGTCCATACAAATTTCTCTCCGTGGATGGTTTCCATCTGCCTGACTATTGATATCTCTGTGGCTTTTCTTCCCGAACGTAGCCTGTTGGTGATGAATCCTTTTCTCAAGTCGAAAGATACCCTGATTCAACAAATTTAAAGCGATCGCTTGTGAGTTACGCAAATTCTGCATGTCTGAAAGTATGTGGTGTGGACTTGGGGGGGGGCCTACTTGAATGGAAGAAGATAGTTCATTCCGACCCATGTGATTCCGATTGTTATTGTCATTGCAACCCACCACAACCGCATAATTCAAGCTAATTATAGCCAATAATAAATCTACAGACTGTTTTGTCTGAACTTAAAGATTATTACTGGATTATAATTTTCCTCTATTGTGGCCTTCGTAGTACAGTGGTTAGTATAGAGGATTGTGGATCCTCGGACAGGAGTTCGATTCCCCTCGAGGGCCTTGCAAATTAGTTTGAGGCTGTCTTAGACAGCAACTATAATTTGCATCAAATGCTTACTGATGGAATTGGCACAGAGCGTGAAGAAAGCAGTCAAAAAATATGCGAAAGTCTTTCTGGAACTGGATCCAAAAATTATAAAATTGCAAGATGATCTTGGAATTAAAACGGCGGGGTTTTCTGAATTACAAGAAGCAGGAATTCAGATGCAGTAATTCCGCCTAAAGCAATCAAAACTTACCTGGACAGATTTTTATTTTAAAAGATTCCGTATTTGCTAGATTCCATCTCTTCTTTAATTGCCAGCTTGAATCTGGGGGATTTGTTTTCAACGTTTTTTGTCAACCAAGTGAGAAACTTCTTTTCAGTGCCTTTTCCCCTCAATCTTTCAAAATCCGGCCCCATCATCTCTACCAGCTTCAAAATCAGTGATCTGTTAACGCTGAGTACAAAAAAATGCCATCCAAAGGCAAATTCCGAATCAGTCATTACAAAGTCTTCTTGACTGTGGACCATCTCTTCTAGTAATGCCAACTGGCGAGTCAATGCCTTGCTGGTCTTGTCATAATCTACAGCTGATACATTGATGTTTAGTCTTCCATCCATAATCTGGTAGCATTAAAACAAAATAAAAGGATTACACAAATTATTCTCTTAACAGATACTCAAAATCAATATCAAAATGTACCTTCATGATGTTGATGTACGTCTGAATCGATTCAGGTATCTCATCTCCGCAAGCAACACCCAGTTTTTTTGCATTTATCCAAATCACCAATGTCTGAATGATTGTCAAAAATCGATCATTTTTGATTTCTGGGTCTCCAATTGTTTTTGTGTATCTTTCGGCAAACTCCCAGGCAGTAACAAAATCTACACATTTGACTCCAAAGATTGTCAAAAGCTGCTCCTGCATCGTTTCTGCCCTTCTAAATGGGGTTTTGTTTAGGATGTATGGAAAACTTACTTTATCGGGCAAACAGTCGGGAAGAGGTCCCCATATGGTGATGATCCTAGTTCCATCCTTTAGACTTTCAAATCTTTGAAACATTTCTCTTATGATCTTGTCGTCTGTAAACCAGAACAGTATGACCGTCGCGTCACTCAAATCGACATCTCTGATGTCTTTACACCAAAATTCAACATTGTCATCTCTCCCTTTGATGCTCTTTTCTGCATCCTCGATCTTTCCTTGATTGTCATCTATCCCTATTGCTTTTTTTGCATTGAATTCATGCTTGGCAATATGAATGCCAGTTTCATCGTTGCATCCAAGATGGTAAAAAACATCATTTTCTCCCAGTTCTACAAATCTGAAAATTTCTCGGAATGATTTTTTGGTAAGCTGTACGTCTTCCCCGCTAAGTATGTTTTCAGGTAGCGTTTCTAGATAATCTTCTACTTTCAATATCTTCTCTAATACAATAGGGGATTTATTCTCTTATGCTCTCTAATTTTGAAACTGCCTGCCACAACTGTGTTCTGACATAAGATGGCATGTTGGGATCCTGTGTGACATCGTCTAACAAACTTATTGTGTTTGCGGCCCTTACAGACAATGAATATTCGTCACTGTTCAGATCTGCGATTAGATCTGTAATTGATTTTTTGATAGTCTTTGGAGTGGAGTTGCTTGAAGCGATCTGGTTTAATGTTTCAATTGCCTCTTTCATTGATTCCTTATTTTGATCTTTATCTGACATTTTTCCATCTTTTGTTAAATGCTTGGAGTATATAGTTTCTTACTGTAGTGTATGGAAAGTCGGTCCGCTTCTCATCTACATCCATCCTACATCCATTTTGAATCACTTTTTCTGATCGTTTCAGTCATCCTTTTATTTCTAAAGACCATAAGCGGCGTCTCACCATTATCAATATCCAGTAAAAAGTGCATCCTCCTCTCATTGTATGGCAAAAATCATAAATTCGTGAGGTGTTTTCCTAGGGTTTGTTCCCGTGATTGGACATTTGACCTCATGAACTTTTGCTTCTTACTATAATGGTCGAGGTACTCCCTGAGGCTGCCATGGTGGCCAATCTGTTCCCCTATCGTCCGGTACAGGCGCTCCAGCTTGCCGTTTGTCTGCGGGCCGGGAGGGAGATTTGAACTCCCGTTCCCTATCGTCCGGTACAGGCGCTCCAGCTTGCCGTTTGTCTGCGGACTGTATGGCCTGGAGTTTATCATAAAGATGTCACATGCAAGCAGCTCCTCCCCAAACAGCGTGGACTTTCAGATTCGGCCTCTCCCTTCTTTCTGCCGTTCTATCCAACAAAACACGATCCGTTGCCAGATAGCATCGATGCGGGACAGCCGAACCTCTCTATTACAAGCCTGATTGTCATGACCGCGTTCTCCGAGGCGGCATGCTCAAAGAGCGCTACACCTGTGATGTATCTGGAGGCATCATCCAAGTATACTGCCGCTCATAATAATTTCGGCAAAAATCCCAACCCATACATTCTTAGATCCCGACATGTTACAGCAGGACATGATACAACAAGATCACACGTTCCTGTTTCAGGCCCGTAAAGCCGAAAAAAATCCAACCGTAAGGGAGAGAATCCTCGCAGTATAGTTGCACCTGAACCGGAACATCCGGTAGTCGACATGGCAGGGACGATGTGATGTGACCGTCAGTCCGTATACAACCGGATTGCGTGATACGGGGAACGTGACATTGGGGGCCTGGCAGACAGGCCACGCCCTGGAAGGCCGCCCAAAATAAAACCCGGCAGGATCAGGGCACTGATCGCAGAGACGGCCGGCACCACGACCTCAAAACAGCTCATGTCGACGATCAGAAAAAGATTCGTAGTGTCTAGGTTACATATTGGAACATTTTGACAGACTACTTGGCTAGAGAATACTATTCGTTGTGTTCCAATTTTAGACCAAGTCACCACGCAGGCCAAGGACAAGATACCCAAAGACAATCTCAGAATCCGAACAAAATGCGTTTAAAAAAAAGCTAGAAGGGACGTAGGACGCCACGCGGCAATGGGATATAGGCCATTGCCTGGATGAGGCATCTTACATCATAGGGTGGAAGTAATCGGTTAAGTGTAATCGGTTAGTAACCGGTTAAGTCGCATGAAAGAATTTGTAAAAAATGGTAGTTCATAGCTTACATGCGGCATATTTTTCAATAATTTGATAAATCTTGCATAATTTGTTGAAATTGTCAAAGATGACTTAACCTATTACATCGGTTAAGTTACGCAATGTCATATAATTTTGATCAAATGATCTAAAAGGGATCAGGACCACACCAATACATGAAAAACTTGGACATCGAGGCGTTGCGGGACGAGAAAACCATGATGATCTCAGAGATCCGCAAGAAGGACAGGATCATCAACGAACAGAGAGAACAGATACAGAGCCTGACAGAACAGCACAAGGGCCTGACAGAACAGCACAAGGGCCTGACAGAACAGCACAAGGGCCTGACAGAACAGCACAAGGGCCTGACAGAACAGCACAAGGGCATGGCACGGCGCATCACATACTAGGGTGGAACACCCGGAACGGGTGGTACCCGATAGGCATGCCGGTGACAACACCTGTCAGACTGTCAGGAAAAAGGTTCCACCCGTTTGGCGCGTTGCACAGGGAGGTTTGTCTGCCGGTTTGCAGACAGGGCAGACAGCGGGAGCTTCATTGGGTTCCTAGAGGAGCTGCGTAAAAGATTCGGCAGAATCCTGGCATGCCTTGACAATGCCAGATATTAGCATGTTGCATAACCTGCCTAAATTATGATAATCTTGGCCAAATATGGCTTTGAAAAACAAGTTGTGTAACATACTACCGGATACCAAAAATCGGCCGCGGTAAAAAATATCTTGATGATCATGAGGCGACATCGTGCTTGGGTACCTTCCCACGTACACGCCGGAGATCAACCCGGTGGAGATACAGTGGCGCATGATCTGCAAGGGCACAGGCAACAGGCTGTATGGGAATACGGAGGAGATAAAGGAGTCGATTCGTACAATGCTGGATAACGGTGAGGCCGGACCAGTCAAGATAAGCGCTTGTCTAACGTAGACACTACGTTAGTGACAGCACTAGTACTATAATTTCCTATATCTGCAATTATAAATTCATGAGATCCGTGTGTCGTTAAATCACATTACGACACAAGATGGGGGTTACATCTCTACAAATATGTTATTGGATTCTACTGAAACATTGTATGTGGTCAAATCTCTAATCTTTGCTGGGAATTCTATCAATTTGCCTGTTTTGCAATCAAATTTTGCCGCATGCCAACCACACGTGATCGTACACCCATCTAACTTTCCTTCAGCTAGGCTAGCGCCTGAATGTGTGCATGAGTCGTCAGTAGCACAGTATTTGCCGTCTATGTTTGCCACTAGAATGTCTCTTCCATCAATAGATACTTTGATCATCTTTCCTAAAGGAATATCTGATGTCTTGCAGACAATAATCTTTCCCATTTGATGTTCTTATCTCGTAATTCTTAATATTTTTTTGTATGGTAAATTCAAATTCTGTTGTACAAAAAGTCGTTCACCCCATGTCCCGGGGGCTGGGCCGGCTGCGCATCGACATGAGTACCGGAAATACTAGTGTGTAGCAGTCTGCTGCACAACTTATTTTTCAAAGCCATTTTTGGCCAAGATTATCCTAATCTAGGCAAGGTTATGCAACACACTAGTGTGTAGGCTTGGAAGATGAGATCACAAATACGTCTCTGCGGACGGTGCATGCATGAAGCTGAATACCGACAAGGTGCAGTGAATCATACGCCAGAAGCAGAGGGACCAGATGACCAGCGCACAGATAGCCGGATCCATGAAGGTGACGGTAAGATGGGTGCAAAAGCTGTGGAGGCGGCACGGGAACGTAGTGTCTAGGTTACATGTTGGAATATCTTGACAGACTACTTGGCTAGAGAATACTATTCATTGTGTTCCAATTTTAGACCAAGTCACTACGCCATGAGAAAGGATGGAATGTCAGTGTATGCCATAGATGACTCCCTTGACAGGACGTACTTGCCATACGCGACTGGCCGGGACGGGCTATAAGGGACGGTCTTGGCGGCATATACGACGAGACAAGGCCAGGCGTAGTGTTTATGATTAACAATCACTTATCATTTTGTCAACAAAGACTGATCGAAAGGTATGGATCGCAGTACGTCCTGCATACTCCATGGTTAAATCAAAAACAACACTTGCCGAAT
>RKRY01000043.1 GCA_007571135.1 Candidatus Nitrosopumilus sp.
GGTGTAAATATTTTGTCTGTTGAGGAATTTTGCACTGTTCTAGGCGTGTTATGCAACAAACTCACACTCAGGGACAAACTTCCAGAGTTCAATGAAGTAGTTGCAGGCCGTGGAGAGACAAGATACAAAATCCATCGTTACTCCTTCAAAAAGTTCGCCTTTACTACGATGGCAGACATCCTTGGAGAGATGGCGACACGAACCATCAAAGGAGACAGCGAATACGTCATGACATACTACAGGAAGAGCCGAGAAGATCGAGCCGAAGATTACAGAAAAGTAATCCCAAAACTCTTGGTTTTTGCATAGCCTGAAGATGTCAGAAAGGCGCTTGAGGATGAAATTAAGAACCTTTCAAAAGATGACCTCGTTGGTGTGCTAGAGTTCCTAAGGAACGGCAAGACTCAATCCAACGAGTCAGAAGTCCTGTTGAAAAACAGATTACCTGTACAAAATGATACAGGTAGTTTTAATAAAATAGCAAACATATTCCTCACAAATGCTGGAATCTAAAGGATATCAAGGAGGGTCACTGGAATTTTTAAAATCAAATCATGTTGCAGTTGGTGATTCTGTAAAGATTCTAGCAGGCATTACCTACTCAGGGATAATTATGCCCAGATATGAGCATAGTGATGATCAGCATGTTGTGATTAAGCTTAAAAGCGGTTACAATATTGGTTTAGAGATTGCAAAGATAGAAAAAATTGAAAAGAATCAAACCACAGAAAACATTACCCAGACTTTCAGACAGATTACAAAAAAAGACGGATTGCCAAAAGTATTGCTACTTTCAACAGGCGGAACTATTGCAAGCAAGATTGACTACAGGACAGGCGCAGTAACTCCAGCATTAACTGCTCAGGAATTAAATTCGTCGGTACCAGAACTGTCTGAAATTGCCAGTATGGATGCAAAGGTTATCTTATCCAAATATTCTGAGAACATAATGCCAGAAGATTGGGTAGAGATTGCAGACAAGATTGCAGAATTTGAAAAATCAGACTATTCAGGAATTATCGTAGCGCATGGGACAGATACAATGCACTATACATCATCATTCTTGTCATTTGCCTTAGCTGGTTTTCCCATTCCAATAGTTCTTGTAGGCTCACAGAGATCGTCGGACAGGGCATCGTCAGATGCAGCGCTAAACTTAATCGGAGCAACAAAATTCATTACGAAAGCTCAAACAAAAGGAGTTTACGTTGTAATGCATCAAGATGAAAATGACAATACGGTAGCTTGTCACATTGGGACCAGAGTGAGAAAAAATCACACCAGCAAGAGAGGAGCATTTCAAACCATAGGAGACAATCCGGCCTTTATTGTTGGAGAAGAACAAATTCAAAAAAATATCAATAAGGAATTCTTTTCGACAAAAGACTTTCAACCAAGAATTAAATTGGATACAAAAGTTGCTTTAGTGAAATACCACCCGGGATATGATCCAAAGATTCTAGAGCAGGTAATCGATTCAGGGATTAAAGGAATAATTTTTGAAGGAACGGGACTAGGCCACATTGGAAAAGTAATGTATGGATCAGTCAAAAAAGCAAAAGAGATGGGGATTTTCTTAGGCATGACATCACAGTGTGTTGAGGGCAGAGTCAGAATGACAGTCTATGAAAGTGGGAGAGATTTGTTAAGTCTGGGCGTAACTCCCCTTGAAAACATGATTCCCGAAGTTGCTTTAGTCAAAGCAATGTGGGTACTTGGAAATTATGAAGACTCAGAGGAGATAAAGAAAATCATGCTGCAAAAAATTGCCTCGGAGATATCAAATTAGATGGCATATGGCTGAAGTCACATTAGATGATTTAGGAATCAGAGCAGGATTAGAGATACACCAACAGCTGGCAACAAACAAGAAACTATTTTGTGATTGCAAACCAGTTGAAACAGAAGAATATTCAATAAGATTTCAAAGAAAGTTAAGATCCGCAAAAAGTGAGCTTGGAGAGTATGATCCGGCCGCCTTATTTGAAAGATCAAAATCAAAATCCATTGTTTATTATGGAAATCCAGAAAGTAGCTGTCTTGTCGAACAGGACGAGGAACCGCCACATGAATTAGACAAGGATGCTAAAAAAATTGCTCTAGTCATAGCATCGGCACTAAATTCCGAGATATTTAGTGAGATCTATCCAATGAGGAAGACTGTGGTAGATGGTTCAAATACTGCAGGTTTTCAACGGACCATGCTTATTTCACAAGGAGGGAGTTTTGAGACCGAAGAAAACAAGATTGGCATTCAATCAATCTGTCTTGAAGAAGACGCTGCAAAAAATTTAGGAGACAAAGACTCTGTTAGAAGATTTGGACTGGAAAGGTTAGGAATTCCATTAGTTGAGATTGCTACAGAACCATTTGAAGTAGGGCCCAAGAACATCAAGAAAGTTGCTTTAGCACTGGGAAGAATTCTTAGAAGTACAAAAAAAGTCAGACGTGGACTAGGCTCAATCAGGCAGGATGTTAATGTTTCAATTCGGGAGGGGGGAGTCGTAATTGAAGTTAAAGGAGTTCAACAGTTAGATCAGCTGGAAAAGGTTGTAGAATATGAAGCAATCAGACAGCATGGGCTGCTGAGGATTTCTAAAGAACTTCAAACAAGGGACAAATGGACTCATGACGAAAATGAGGATAGAAAGGACATCACTGAATTATTTTCCGGATGTAATTCGAAAATTATTCAAAATGCCATAAAGAAAAAGCAGAGGATAGTAGGAATCTCCTTCAAAAATTTAGCAGGATTGTTTGGGTTTTCACCGTACAAGGGAGTTAGACTGGGCAAAGAGATAGCAGAATTGGTTAGATTTTTTGGAATTGCTGGAGTGTTTCACTCCGATGAACTTCCAAATTATGGTGTTAAACAGACAGACATTGAGAGTCTAAGGGATCACATGAAGATTAAGGAAACTGACGGGTTTCTTATTTTAGCATGTCCGGAAGAGAAAACAAAGATCGTAATTGATCAGATTATTCTAAGAATAGAGCATATCAGAGATCACGGAATACCCAACGACACCAGATTGGCAACGCAAGAAGGTCAAACGAAATTTCTACGTCCAAGACCGGGGGCAGCAAGAATGTATCCTGAAACAGATATTCCCCCAGTCACAATTTCTGAAGATGAGCTAGAAGAATCAAGGGAGAATGTCCCAAGGTCATGGGATGAATCAATAAAAGAATTGCAAACGAAATTTGGTTTGAATCTGCAGCTTGCAGAACAAATTTTTGATTCAAAATATGCCAGTCTATTTGAAAAAATTCTAGAAAGAACCAAGGTAAATCCAACATTTGTGGCATCAGTATTCTGTTCAACAATTACAAATCTGGAAAGAAGCGGTTTGGATTCAGAGTTATTGACTAGTGAACAGATTGTAAAGGCATTTGAGTTCTTAGAGAAAGGAAAAATTGCAAACGAATCAATTGAGATCATCTTTGAGAGCATCATGTCTGGAAAATCAGGCAGTATTGAAGAAGCAATGAAGGCATCATCTATGGAGACAGTCGACGAATCAGAGTTAGAAAAGATTGTCCAAGTGTTAGTTGATAAAAATGAACAATTGATAAAAAACCAAAAGGAGAGAGCTATAGGCCCATTGATGGGAATTGTAATGAAAGAATTAAGAGGAAAGGCACCAGGTAAGACAGTAAACAGTCTTTTAATGAAAAGCATTCAAAAAAAAATTATAGTTATGCGAGAAGTGGGATTCGAACCCACGAACTCCTAAGAGATAAGGATCTGAACCTTACGCCGTTGGCCAGGCTGGGCGACTCTCGCATCATAAGATTTCAAAATCTAGAATAAGTTCTTTATTATGGTAAAACAGGGAATTTAAGTAAGAAATGGAATTTAGAGAGGTGTACTGCACAAATTGTAAAAAAGTTCTAGGGCGATACAATACCAAATTTTACAATGAAGATAAAATTGGAGAGTTGCTAAAAACTACACACACGAGCCATGTAAGAAGCGGGCATCAAATCAATATTAGAAAACTTGTTTCGGATTGAGGTGCTCAGCGGCTTGAGGCAGGCTTAAAACTTGGTGCTGTATTTTTGTCGATAATTTGATTCCATGGCGTGAACAAAGGAAGGACATCATCAACATCTAGTCTAATCTTCATAATTTAATCTACCCAGCGGATTTTTGGAATTCATCTAGAAGGTTTTTTTGATGTTTGTTGAGTTTTTTAGGTATGTTTACTACTATCCTGACATATTGATCCCCCCTGCCTCTAGAATTGATATGTGGAACTCCTTTTCCTTTTAATTTTATAATGGTGTTAGGCTGGCTTCCAGAATCTACCTTAATCTTTTCTGAGCCTTCCAGTGTAGGTACAACAATATCACAGCCTAGGGCTGCATCCACCATTGATATATCATGATCATAGAATATGTCTTTACCATCTCTCTTGAATTGAGAATGAGGTTGAACCCTAACTCTAACCAATAGATCTCCACTAGGGCCATTTGGAATTTCGTTGCCTTCATTAGATACAGTATAGTCTCCAGAATCTATTCCTGAGGGAATCTCAAATGTTATTTTCTTGAAACCCTTTTTCTTTCCTTGTCCTTTGCAATCATCACAGGGAGTCGCAATGATTGAGCCTTGGCCTCTACAAGAAGAACATGGAGCTGCCGTTACAAAGGATGCAAATCCGACACTCCTAGTTTGACGGATTTGTCCCTGGCCATTACATGCGCCACATGCCTTCTTATTCGTTCCAGGCTTACATCCTGAACCATGACAATTATCACACTCCATCTGTTTTTGTAGGTCAATTTCCATTTGTTTTCCATGAAGAACGTCCTCAAGTGAAACTGTTGTTTCATAAAGGATGTCAGAGCCACGCTGTTGATTAAATCCAAAGCCACCTCCGCCTCCACCGCGGCCAAATATGGATTCAAAGATCGATTCAAAGCCACCTCCACCGCGACCAAATATGTCATTAAAATCTCCACGTGCGCCTTGAAAGATATCCTCGCTACTGTATTTTCCATCTACACCAGCGTGGCCATGTTGATCATAAATTTGCCTTTTTTCAGTATCAGACAGGACTGCATAGGCTTCTGAAATTTCTTTGAAATGTTCTGCAGCTTCAGAAGAATTGTTTCTATCTGGATGAAATTTTAATGCTAATTTTCTATATTGTTTCTTAATTTCGTCAGCTGAAGCAGATTCGGAAACTCCTAATACTTCATAGTAATCACGTTTTGCAACCATAAATCATCGTTTATTCATTAGAATATTAGTTAAAGAATTAGAAAATCAATTGGTCTTGCTCTCATTGGAAGAAGATTCTGATGTCTGCTTATTAGATTGCTGACTTTCAGCACCAGCTTGTCCTTCAGCACCAGCTTGTCCTTCAGCACCAGCTTGTCCTTCAGCACCAGCTTGTCCTTCAGCACCAGCTTGTCCTTCAGCACC
>RKRY01000005.1 GCA_007571135.1 Candidatus Nitrosopumilus sp.
AATGGAAGTTCATAGCTTACATGCGGTATATTTTTCAATAATTTGATAAATCTTGCATAATTTGTTGAAATTGCCAAAGCTGACTTAACCGATTACGTTGCGGCAATAGTTACAGATGACAGAACCGGTGACTCCCCGATGCTAAAGAAACTTCTGGGCACAGTGGCAGACCAGCCGGCAGAGGCAGAGGCCGAGGCAGAGGCAGAGGCAGAAGCAAAAGAGGACAGCCCACAGAATCCGATTGCAGTAATTTCAGGTACGGAGAGCCGGCAAGGACTGCCTCCTGCAAGAACGCCCATTGCAGACAGGCTTGCATCAGGAGTATCACCACTGGCCATGCTGACCGGTTTCAGACCCAGATCCTACAGGGCAGTTCTTGCAGCAGACGGGGCATATGCGTCCCGGGCAAACCTTCAGCTGTGCCAGGAACTGGGAATCAGGCCTGACATACCCCTGAGAACCAGCTCTGTAACGCATGGAAGTGGGATGGACAATGCATGGGACATGTTAGTTATGGAACAGCTAGGTGGCAGTCTGACTGCACACATTGAGGGCCTGTCAGATGATGCAAAAAAAGAAAACAGACGGTACTGGAAGAGCAGGGTTGGATACGGCCAGAGGTGGATAGTCGGGATAATAATAATATCCACATTCAAGCGTCTGTTTGGGAACAGTGTAGTGCACGAAAATGGAAAAACATAGTGCAGGAGATCAAACTCAAGATAGCCATATACAACATGTATCAGGAGGTGCTTGCAATGCAGTGAGATGGAGCCGGAAAGGAATGGGGATATTCTGATCCAGGCTAGTTATGCAACAGACTATGATGAACTCTAATTTTTTACAAGTTCCTTTGTGTGATTTAACCGATTACATACGTTACACACAGTCATAATGAGGAGTCGATCTACCATGCCGCTGTTACGCCAAGGGGGTTTTCATGTGTTCGACGGCTACTCTGATCAAATAGATGCTAGTCTGGATCCTCGTAGACCATTTTTTTGTCTACATTAGAAGTGTCTTGTTCTTCTATCGGCCTCATCTTACTTTCAAGGATGTTGACTCTTGCTCTGTAGCCTTCTGCGTATTCTAACTCTGATGGAACCAGAGTTGCTGGATGTATAAACCCCTGACTCCTAATTGCCATTGCCTTCTCTGTTGCCTTCTCTCTGATTAGATCCCAATCTGGAGTTGAGAACCCGTCAAATGGGCCGGTGAACTTTCCGTTATGCATACTAAATACCATGGCCTGTACAATTGGAATGCAAAAGTTGATCGTTGCCGCAGAGTTCAGCCTTACTGGCATCAGTGGCATGTTGTGACTTCCTCTGGTATTACCTGCAACATAATGCGGATTGTTAAACACGCTTCCTACTTCTTCAGTTGCTGGGAATTTTTTTTGAGTTCTAACGACACAGACTGGATCGTCTTTTCCAACATATGTTCCTGCAATATTGTGCAATCTGTCTGTTGATGCTGCAAGAATAGGTTCACCGTCTTTAGTTGTAACCGAGTCAACAACATATCTTCCCGGATACATTAGTGCCGCTTCAATTGTCGGTTTGTCTTGCCAAAGTTCCAATTCTGCAATCTGTGCCTTCTCTACGTCCATGATGTTGATTTTGACACCATCTGCGAGATTTTTGTTCACAATTAGTCCTGTATTACTTAGTGCATCTACAAACATTCTGTAAATCGGATAGTTAAACGCGCCGGGCTCTGTTTTGTCAGCTGCAAAGACGGTAAATGCTTCATTTGGCCTCTCTTCAAATTCCATCTCTGCAACTCCGGGACCCATCCCCTTAACATTTCCAGAAAATGAGTCTCTGAGCAAGTCCTGTCCTGCTCCATAAAGTCCCTCCTCTTTTGCAACTTGGGTTCCTGCCATAAATGCATCCCAGGCCAGTTTGTGGATCTTCTCACTGTCTACTCCGTGCGTATGAGACAATACAACGTGGGTGTCGTCCCCACAATATCCAATGTAATGATCAATTAGCAGGCCAGTTGAATCTTTGATCGTCCTTCTGACTGCATCTAACAGTCCGTCACTTGGTTTTGTATGTCCTCCGACACCTCCCACATCGGCTTTGATGACTGATACGGTAATCTTCATGATTCCCCATCTTTCCACTTTGATTTATGTGTAATTTCCAAAGTCTTCTGATCTGAAAATAATTGAAAAAATCCAAGTTTTTTCGAAATTCTAGTCTGTCGTGCAGATTGCTTTTTCAAAGCCGTTTTTGGCAAGGAGTACTGACTAGGCAGAGTTATGCAGGCAGACTAAAATTCACAACAGTAATAAATAACATGCAATAGGCCATTGATATGGCAGATAAACCGCATTTGAACCTGATCGTTACAGGTCATATTGATAATGGAAAGTCGACAACCATGGGTCATTTCTTGATGGATCTTGGCGTTGTAGATGAAAGAACGATTGCAGCACATGCATCCGAATCCGAAAAGACCGGAAAAGGTGATACATTCAAGTATGCATGGGTCATGGATAACATTAAAGATGAAAGAGAGAGGGGCATTACGATCGATCTTGCATTCCAAAAGTTTGAGTCACCAAAATACTTTTTTACCTTAATTGACGCTCCCGGTCACAGGGACTTTATTAAAAACATGATTACCGGTGCCTCTGAGGCAGATGCGGCAGTCTTGGTACTTTCGGCAAAGGAAGGCGAGACTGACACAGCAATTGCCGCCGGCGGTCAGGCAAGGGAGCACGCTTTCTTGTTAAAGACACTTGGCGTAAACCAGCTGATCGTCGCTATCAACAAAATGGATGACAGCAGCTATTCTGAGGATGCGTTTAAGGCGGCCAAGCAAAAAGGCGAAAAATTAGTACAATCCGTAGGTTACAAGCTAGACAAGGTGCCATTTATTCCGGTCTCGGGATGGAAGGGTGACAATCTGGTTAAAAAATCCGAAAATATGGGTTGGTATTCTGGCAAAACGCTACTTGAGGCATTTGATGACTTTACAGTGGCAGACAAACCGGTGGGAAAACCATTGCGTGTTCCAATCCAAGACGTTTACACAATCACCGGTGTCGGTACCGTTCCGGTGGGAAGAGTCGAAACTGGAACAATGAAGGCAGGTGACAAGATAGTCGTAATGCCTTCTGGCGCACCTGGCGAAGTAAAGTCCATTGAAACTCACCACCAAGAAATGCCGTCCGCAGAGGCAGGCGATAACATCGGTTTTAACCTTAGAGGAGTTGAAAAGAAGGACATCAAGAGGGGAGATGTCCTTGGAAGCCCTGACGCGCCACCTAGGGTTGCAAAAGAGTTCAAAGCCCAAATCATTGTGATTCACCACCCGACAGCAATTGCACCCGGATACACTCCGGTTATGCACGCACACACTGCACAAGTTGCGGCAACTGTTACAGAGTTCTTGCAAAAGATCAACCCTGCAACCGGCGCCGTGGAGGAAGAAAATCCAAAGTTCCTCAAGGTTGGTGACTCTGCAATTGTCAAAGTCAGACCGGTAAGACCTACTTGTATTGAAACATTCCAAGAGTTCCCTGAGATGGGCAGATTCGCACTAAGGGACATGGGTGCGACTATCGCGGCAGGCATCGTCAAGGAAATTACTGAAGAGTACAAACCATAGGCGGATCTCATGACACAAACCGCCCGTGTTAAACTTACCTCCACCAGTCTGCCAAAATTGGACGGCGTTTGTGGCGAGATCATGGGCATTGGCAAAAAGACCGGCGTCAAAGTCAAAGGTCCGACGCCCCTTCCCGTTAAGCGCCTGCATGTTGCTACAAGAAAGTCGCCATGCGGCAACGGTACGGAGACTTATGAGAAATGGGAGATGAAGATGCATCGAAGAATCATCAATATTAACGCTGATGACAAAGCAATCAGGCAACTAATGAGGCTAAAGATTCCAGATGATGTCTACATTGAGCTGTCCCTGACATGATCTGCTACTCTTAAATTATGGTGGCTTTGATGGCAAGCATGATTGATGAAGACTTTGATTCAATGGACGAGGATGCGACTGAAACTTTTGAAGTAAACTACTCTTGTCTTCGATGCGGAACCGTGGTATCTAGCACTGAGTTGTTCAGACTTCCTGAAATCAAATGCATTTGTGGATTTAGGGTTTTTACCAAAGTCAGACCTCCAGTCGTCAAGACTGTGGACGCCATCTAGCCATCTGTCTTTTTGTAACTGTGTTCTCGCTGCAGATGGGACCTCATATCCTCCATGCTTGAAAAATATCTGTCGCATTCTTTGCAATCGTACGGCAGATCCTTTCCATGCACAACCTGCCTGTGGTTCATCATCTCTTCGTCTTTTGAAAATTTCTTATTACAGACATCGCATATGATCCTTTTGAACAATCCCAAACTATCCCAACTCTGCCTTTTTTTCATCCCAGCAGTCTCTGCATAGCTGTCCTTCTATCTTCCAATGGCCCTTGGGATTGTATCTGATCAATCCCATCTTGCCACTACACAATGCGCAAAAATTCCTCTTTTTTCCATGGCTTTCTTCTTTTTTATCAAAGCATTCCTTGCATAGCAGTCCTTCCATGTCCCACTGCCATCTGGGTTCCCAAAGGTCGGTAATTTTTCCGGTGGTGCCACACATTACACAAGGTTGTCTGACTTTACCTTCGTAGAACTCCTTTTGCTTGTCAAAATGACAGTCTCCGCACAACGGTCCTTTTATGTTCCATTCTCTCTTTGGTTTGTGCCGGTGTGTGAGCTTCTTGCCGCATATCGTACAATGTGCCGGTTTTCTGCCAAATAGTCCTGTCATATTATCTGCTGTGTTTGATTATTCTATAAATGTAGGCAAAACCAGTTTGTTGTATGGCCTACCAATATTAGTATGTTGCATAACTAGCCCGGATGGTAATCGGTTAAGTTATGCACAATGTCATACAATTTTGATCAAACGATCTAAAAGGGATCAGGACCGCACCAATACATGGAAAACTTGGACATCGAGGCGTTGCGGGACGAGAACACCATGGTGATCTCAGAGATCCGCAAGAAGGACAGGATCATCGACGAACAGAGCGAGCAGGTACAGAACATGGCAGAACAGATACCGGGCCTGACAGAGCAGAACAAGGGCATGGTACGTAGTGTCTAGGTTAGATATCTGCTCATCTTGACGGGCCTGACCTCGCTGTTCTCCAGCATTGCACGTATTGACTACTTCATCTCGTTTGTGCTTTCGTACAGCCTGTTGCCTGTGGCCTTGCGTAGTGTCTAGGCTAGATATTCACTTATCTTGACGGGCCTGGCCTCGCCACTCTCCAACATCTTTTTCATGGATCCCCTCATCTCCTCCGTGCTCTCGTACAGCTGGTTCCACGTAGCCTTCTGACAGGCGTCAATTTCCCCAAAAATCAGCATTCCGCACCTGCTTTCCTTGGTTTTTCACGGCATAT
>RKRY01000169.1 GCA_007571135.1 Candidatus Nitrosopumilus sp.
GTCACATAAAGGAACTTCTAAAAAATGTGAGTTCATAGCTTGCATACTGTATATTTTTCAATAATTTGATAAATCTTGTATAATTAGTTGAAATTGTCAAAACTGACTTAACCGATTACTTTTTTACCATGTTCCATGGTATGCCAGTTAATTCTTAAAATTACAGAGGCCGGGTTTGGATTATCAAGTATCAGATCAGAACGATCATAAGATTTTGCTAATCAATTAGTTTTGGAACAAGCTGTCAATCTCAAAGTCACTTTGGAGGTCCCATCAAGACATGGTAGTACCAATTACCCCACCAGAAAAGAGGATTAGGCAGTAACATGCTTTATTGGTTCACGCAGTGCACGCATCGGAAGGCTTTGTATTTTTTTAGTATGTTTTTCTGACTCTTCCTTACGTGATAGTAGTTCTTGCTTGTCGGCATGGTTCTTTGTTTTTTTGCTAGATCCAACACATAGCACGTTGATCTGTGTATCCTATCTTTTTTGTTAACATGATCTGGATTCACGAGTTCCGTAAGTACGACAAAATCATTTTGTGAGATACTTCTAAGTTGCCTCGTGTTTGTGATTTTATTCATGATAGGAGGCAATAGCAGTAGCATATATGATTTTGGTTGTATTTGATCTCCCTGAATTCATCCTTCCATGCCGGATCATGCAATATCAGTAGCATATATGATTTTGGTTGTATTTGGGCTGAGTGCCAAGTATGAACTGCCAAAAACCTACAAATTCAGGCAAAGGCAACAAATTTTTGCTGATTAGCATCATTTTGTGACCAAAAAGACCGCCGACATCAGATCCCGTAATATAATGACGGGTGATAATGCGAGATTAGATACTATGAGAATGCACGAAAGGAACATTCAGAGATGTTTCTAAAAAGAACTTTTGTTGCCGTCCTAGATTAGATGCATCATACGTAACAAGGCTAGGCATGTGGCATGACTGCACACCATCCAAACAGATGCTGTCATCTGTTTGATGATGTGGTTCTGCCGCACCACATACCGTGGGCATGGCCTACATGCTAAGAAACAGTCCCAAGATATCATCAAACACGGATTGAGTAAATGCATTCCCGCAATGGGCATACCGGCACGCACATGCTCCTGCATCCTGAAATCGTGCCCTGATCAATTGCACAGGCTCATTACCGTAAGATCAAGATGGATGTGCAGTTGCAACACTTAGAAAAGAGGGGGAAGAGGCACCTGGTCATGCAAAAGCCAGATCCAGCCAGGATATGGGTAGTCAAGGCAGGCAGGATGAAATGAGCTATACAGGTATTGTCAGAACAAACAATCGCTGACGAAAAACCTCATTGAACCTCAGGCAGGATGAAATGAGCTATACAGGTATTGTCAGCCCTTCTTTTTCCGGTTACAATTCACATCCCACAAGCAGGCAGGATGAAATGAGCTATACAGGTATTGTCAGTCACGACCATGCGAGCACGGATCCACGTGTGTGAGGCAGGATGCAATGAGCTATACAGGTATTGTCAGGGCCAATTAGGGATATAAGGAACTTTTTTGGATAACCAACATGGCAAAATACGACGGTCTTCTAGGACAGCCAGTTCTTGAAGTAGAAGATCCTGACAAAGAAGGCGGAATCACATTCATCTTCAAAGACAACAGATTCATGTTTATCAAGGCAGTTGACGGAAAGATTGAGACCGTGTCAATTCCAGAATAGGTGACAGAAAAGTGGAAAAATATGATCCAATCAAAATGCTTGAACTTGTAAAGGTTGAAGATCCTGATTCGGAAGGCGAACTCACCCTGATCTTTCAAGAAGACAAAACGCTAAAGATCAAAATCGTGGATGGAAAGTTAGTCTCTGAATTTGTGTAAACTAATTTCTCACATGTTTTTCATAGTATCCAACAGCTAACTCTTGTACCTCTGATTGAATAGAACCTGGCCGTTCATCTCGAATTTTTTTGATGGCATCAACAGCTGAGAATTTTTTGTGTTTTACAAAATAACAAGCAAGTATGGTTCCCGCTCTTCCCATTCCTGCCGCACAGTGAACCATGACAGGCCGGTTGTTTTGAATTTGATTGTGGATAAACTCTACGGCTGAATCGATTTTCTCCACATCAGGTGCAGTCAAATCCGGAGTTGGAACATGCAGATAGCCAATCTCTTTGGTCCATTCATCAGGAAGTGAATTCTCAGTCATTGTTACAACTGATTGTACGCCCTGACTTTGAATCCATTCAAACTCATCAAAGCTTGTGGGCATGCCGGAGCCCGCTAATTTTTCTTCAATCAGCCATGAAAAGTTTGTCGGTCTTTTGGTGATTTTCCCACGTACCTTTCTCCAGATGTTTCCCGGCTTACTCATATCATCATTGAATTGTTCCGTATTTTTAGCATTGCGGGATGTTTGATTAGTAAGCTACAGCTCTAACAGGAGATCCGGTTGCACCTTTAAGTTTTAACGGAAGGATGGTAAAATTGAATTCGGTTGCTTTTATCTTCTGAAGATTAGCAAGATTTTCAACTATCAGTACGTTATTTTTGGAAAAAGTATGATGTACAGAAAATGATTTGTCTTTACCAAGATCTATACTTGGAGAATCAATTCCGACTAGATTGACTTTTTTTGATGTCAGGTACCTTGCAGCAGACTTGTTTAGTCCGGGATTTTCCAGGAAGTAATTTTTGTTTTTTAGATTTTTTTGCCACCCCGTATAAAAGAAAACAGATGAGTAGTTGGGAATTTTTGCAAATTGCTTCTCAAATGAGCAGATATCGGACACGGAAATTGCAGAATTTTTGGGTTTGGGAATGTTGATCAATAGTCCTGTTCCTGCCAATCTATCTACCGGGATCTGATCAATTTTAATTCCGTCTTTTACAAAGTGAAACGGTGCATCCATATGCGTGCCTGTATGAGAGCTTAGAAACAACAGTTCGAGATTATACCCATCATCATGTATATTGGACCAAGAGAGAAACTGTGGTTTTGGAGAACCGGGAAAACTAGGAATAGAGTTTGATATTGTCAATGTAAGATCTAGAGGTTTCATATCTATTGGTTGCAACAAGTGATTAATCAGTTTTGAACCCATGAAAGGTTAAATACTGATTGATGAAAATTTGCTTGTGCCAACTACATATGTTTTATTGAATTCTGATCTGGGTTCAGATGAATCAATCATTAACGATGTAAAGCAGATTCTTGCTGAGGAAGACGTTACCTACGAGGTGCAGGGGGTTTACGGTGTCTATGATATCGTGCTAAAGCTATCATCTGATGATGCTGAGAGACTACGTGGAATTATTACAAACAAGGTACGCAAGATTAGCAAGGTACAGTCAACCCTAACCATGATGGTCATTGAAGAACAGGAAAACCTATAGATCTTTGATTGCTTCAACAACTTGGATCATTTCAGATTCTGTATTGAAAAAGTGAGGGGATGCTCGTACAATTTTTTGTTCATTTATTTCGCGAACAGCTAAAACAATATTTTTCCTTTCAAGCTTAGCTACAACATCTTGTGGTTTCTCATCTTGGACATTAAACGAGACTATGCTGGTTCGCAGGTTAGGATCATCAGGTCCATACAAAACGATTTTGGAAATTTTGGACAGCTCCTCCCTTAGCAAGGATGAGAGATATTGATTTTTTTGACGAATGTTGTTTAGGCCGAATTTCATCAGATATTGTACAGACGATTCTAACCCGACAATTCCGACATAGTTTCTAAAACCAGTTTGAAACTTGTCGGGCGGTTCCTTGTATGCAAGATCTGTTTCCCCGCATAACATTGCAGATTCACCTCCGATGGTTGGCGGTTCTAAAAGTTTGCTTGACTTCCGGTTACAGTAAAACAAGCCTGTACCCATCGGACCACAAAGCCATTTTGATCCATTAAAGGACATGAAATTGCATCTTATTTGCGGAATGTCCATCTTGCCAATGCAGCCTATAGTTTGAGCACTGTCGATAAAATATGGGGTGTCTTTTAGAATTTTTCCAATTTCTTTTACAGGCAGAATCGCTCCAGTATTGTATAGTGCATGGCTCAAAGCCACGAGTTTGGTATCATTGTCAACCAAGTTTGCTAATTGTTCCACTGTAAACAGGCCATCCTTGTCAATTGGCAGACTTTTAATTGAGATCCTATCTCCTAGTTTGAGCCATGGATAAAAATTTGCATGATGCTCATGGGCCATTCCTCTAATCACGATGTTAGAATTATCTGAAAGAGATAGACCATTTGCAACAAGGTTAATGCCATCAGTTGTACTTTGAGTGAGAACTATTTCGTCTGGTTGACAGTTAAGAATTTTTGAGATTGAAGTTCTGACATTTCTCAATTTTTCTGTGATAAATGGTTTTGATTCCTCTGAATCAGGGCCAAGGGAATTGTAATCTATAAGAAATTCTTTCATTGCATCAATGCTTTGAGCGGGCATCAACGAGACAGAAGCATTATTTAGATAGATTTTTCCAGAGCTTGTAAAATCATCAGAGACATCATTTGAATTAAAATTCATTATTATATCTGTAAAATTCTAAGATGGTGTTGGATAAAAGTCCTGAGAAAAGTATCGCCGACGATCTGAGTTTGATTAAAAAGGAATTTGAAAACAGTGTTCCAAGTCTGGTTGTATGCTCAGATCCATTTAACAAAGCCGAATTTCTAATTCATATGATAAGTTCTACTAGTCTTCCAATAATTTTTGTGGATTTAGATCTTCTATATTCAGGATATGTCAAAGCTGGAATGATAGAAAGGAAAGACAACCTAACAATACTGCAACCAGGTAAAGACGATTGGAATGAAAAACTTGCCGGCGTTATATCTAAAGCATCAGAAGAAAAATTTTTGATAATCATTGATTCATTGAATGGAGTTTACAGTATGTTTGATGACTTGAGCTCTGTACGATTTGTTAATTCTAGCATAATGCTGCTGTCTTCTATAGGAAGACAAACCAATTCTTCTGTCATAATTACGGGAATGGTTAGAAAAAAGAAGAACGAGGAATGGGTCTTGTCTCCCGGAGGAAAACAGCTGGTAAAATCATCCCGAACTAGCGTATTTTACGTCAAAAAGGTTGGGAATCAATTGGTTTTATCAAAACTAGGAAGAGAGAGTTCTGAAAAGTTTTTGATCACAAAATAGCTTCACGTTTCTAAATTTGCGATCAAGATTTTAAACGGCGTTATAAGATTTTAAACGGCGTTATAACTCCAATATTTTAGGCAAATTATATTAATGCCGGTGTAAGATTCAATCTTGTTATGCCAGTAGGAATTATTCCAGACATCAGCGAACAGATGTGTATCGGATGCGCACTGTGTGTAGAAATCTGTACGTCTCTTGGTCCTGATGTCCTTAGGGTAAAACCAGTTGAAGGCTGGAAGAGAGGTAAAGCATTT
>RKRY01000056.1 GCA_007571135.1 Candidatus Nitrosopumilus sp.
TTCTGAAAAATGAGCCATGGATAATACAAAAATTGCACTAATTGGCGGGTTTATAATTGCAGTTGCAGTATCTATTGCCGTTATGATTATACGTTAACTAGTCCTCATTTAGCAGTTTTTGAATCATTGGTTCGACGTGATTTGTTTGTCCAAACGAAACGTTCCTGAGAATTCCCTTTCTATCAACTATGATAGTCGATGGCGTTCCTTGCAGTGCAAACCTCTCAAATGTCTCGGCTGCATACTCTTTTGACTTCATATGGTCTCTTACCCTTTGAATGATCTGTCTCCTGTATTCTTCTGACTGAGAATCAAATTCAGGAATTTGATGGTAAATAAATTGCATGATTTTCTCCCGACTTATCTCTCCGGTCGTCTTAGTTAACTTGTCCATTCCTATCGGAAATGGAATTTTATAAGTTATCTTGTTGCCTTCTTGGAGCTGGCCATGCGTTGAGAGCGCATTTTTGGTCTCGCCGATAACTTCTCCTGTCTCAACAAGCATTTTCAGATTATCCACAGTGTTCTTGTCAAAATCTTCAAAGGCTGTGGCAATTCCTAGAACTCTGACTCCGTCATCTTTGTACTTGTTGTAAATACTGACTGCCTCTGGCAGGGCATGCATAAAGCAGCCGGGACAGTTTACTTGAAAGACTTCCAAGATCACGATTTTGTCTTTTTCCTGATCAAAGTTTGTGGGCGCTCCTTGCACCCATTCTGAAACTTCAAAATTTGGTGCTTTTTTGCCTATGACAACACTCATAACTTTTCATCGTATTTTTTCCATTAAATATATACCTGAAAGTCTGTTTGGATATCCGAGTAACCTAATATAGGACACTGAAAATTTCAAAACAAATTGCAAGTAGTTACCGATGATCGACTGGCATTGTTTGCTGAAATGGAGTCAAAGTATGAACAAAAGGACACCAAATATTTTCTTAAATTACTGGATCATCCAGATTATGTTGTTAGGACCAGAGCTACTTGCATCCTGGTTGATTTTGGCGGTGAGGATAAAGTCCCATACATTGCTAGGGTTCTCAAAGATGATGATAACGAATTAGTTAGGCATGAGGCAGCTTTCTCACTTGGCCAAATGTGTTACTCTAGCTCCATCCATCCATTAACTGATGCCACTCTTAATGATCCAAGCATGTTTGTTAGGCACGAAGCTGCGATTGCTTTAGGCGTTGTCGGCTCTAAAGAAGCCAAGGATGCACTTGAGAAAGCATTAGATGATCCAGACAAACCGGTCGCTGACTCTGCCGTAGTTGCCCTCTCAAATATCCGATTCATGGAGGAGATGAGCAAGAATGAAAAGTTTGCAAAATTAACGGGTGGATGAGACGAATTTCTCTTATGGTGTTATGGCAGCAGTCGGAGTTTTAGCAGCAATCTCAATTGGACTGATTTTAATGTCCCCTGATGAGGTACTGCAGTCTGGAACAACATCCGATGTCATGGACAAAAAACCGGAATTGCCATCTGACGAAAAGCCAAAAATTTGTACTATGGAGTATGATCCTGTTTGTGGGGTGGACGGGAATACTTATGGGAATCACTGTATGTTAAGCGCATCTGATGTAGCATTGGATCATTTTGGGGAGTGCGTAATGACCGAACCTCAATCATAGCTAGGGTCACAACTTGCCGACACCAAGTAATATTCTCAAACAAGTACGAGCGTCGTAATCGGTTAAGTCAATTTTGATAACTTCAACTAATTATACAAAATCTGGCAAGTTATCAAAAAATATACAGTACGAATCTGTAAACTCTCATTTTTTACAAGTTCCTTCGTGTGACTTGACCGATTACCGAGCGTCAAACCTGAATCATGTCCGGCCCGAACTTATCCAATCCTGCCGTTGAAGATGACTTTTTCATTGGTATTGGATGGAGTTGTTCTGTCAATATACCTGATTTCATATTCATCGCCGATATGGACTGGTTTTCCATCAACCGTTCTGGGTATCTTTATTTTGACTTCAAATGTGTCTGTGTTGGGCCCTGTTTCTAAAAGAAATGCAGAGTTTGCATCAAATTCTGGATTTGCTAACGTCGTTTTAATCCCTCCATCACCTCTAAACTCAAGCAAATTCAGAGGGATTCTATCAACTTCTTTAGAGTCCATGTTTGCATCAGGTTCATAGACTCGTACTATAAATTCGTGACCTATCCTTGAACCTCCTCCTTCAGTTTGAACTTTTGCAAATGTTTTTGAAAGTTTTACTGATTTGGCCAGTATTCTTTGTTTGCCAGTACTGTCTGTATGATCCAAGTATTTGACTAGTATGATGTCGTCTTGGCTGATTTGTCTTCCATTTATCGTATCTGGAAGCTCTAACTTTACATAAAATTTGCCTGTATTGGGACCTGTCTCAATCATCGTTTCTGGCCCGGGAATCGTCTCCCCATTTATTGTAAATTCTAACAGTCCATACGTTTCAATGATCTCTACTCCACTATGGGACAAATTCAAGTCATGATCTGTAATGTAGAAATTTACAACAGATCCCGTTGATGCTGGAATTGTTTTAATCTGATTTTCTGATTTTGAAACAAGAGTCAACTCAAATGCAATTCCCAGTTTTTGCATTTTTTCTGCAGTATTTTTTGTTACACAGGCTGGATTCCCATTATTTCTTATGACTAGTTTTAATCCATCCCTGCACTGGATTTCTTCTAATGCTACGCCCTGTCTCATCTGTTTCTTCGGAGATTCAATTTGGGCATCTGCTGGAACGCCTGTCAATAGTAACAAAATTGTAAAGGCTCCCAGAAAGGCGCCTCGTTTTGTTGGTTTCACTACCTTAGCACTTGCGTCTTTTCTTAAAAATATTCCAGACAATTCCAACAAATTATCCGGATGCTGGTGGCAGAAATCCTTCTCAATAATTCGATTTTTTACCCTAAACAACCCATGCTAGTAAATTCAGTGTTTTAACAGCACACACAGCATAAATGGTCGGTAACCGGTAAAGTCGTATGAAAGAATTTGTAGAAAACGGAAGTTCATAGCTTACATGCGGTATATTTTTCAATAATTTGATAAATCTTGCATGATTTGTTGAAATTGTCAAAGCTGACTTAACCGATTACAATGGTCGCAGCCTCGTCGGGCTTATCAGGTTCTTCCAATGTTTTTGCACCCATAACAGCATCTAGGTTGCTTGCATTGCACTCAAATTTTGTCAAAGCATCCTTTGCAATTCATGAATTGTTTGAATGAAGATATCTCAAACGTTTTCAAAGCCACATATGTTTCATAACTGTGACTTTGGAAACTCGGACAAATGGCTTTGAAAGACAAGTTGTGCACCGGGCTAAAACTAGGCAAATTGATTTTTAGGTCACTTTCCATGATCTTGTTGAAACATTCGATCATTTTTCAAATTTCCATATCATTCTCAACGGTGATTTTTCCCATTTCTTGCACAAATCAATCAAAAAACTGCCCATTTTCCTAGATTAATTAAGAGATATTCTCTAGTATTGTTGTTTGAAAAAAATTGGTCTTTTGGGATGTGGATCCATTGGAACTCAAATTGCGTTGGCAATTGATTCCGGAAAGATAGACGGAACACTAACACACGTCTTTGATGAATCCCAGCAGGCATCTCAAATCCTGGTATCCAAGCTCCGTACCAAGCCTGAGATTGTGGGAAACTCACATCTTTTGTCATCACATCCTGTAAATATTGTTGTAGAAGCTGCCTCCCAAGATGCTGTTAGGGATGTCGGCTTGAGTGTCTTACAGAACAAACGGGACTTGATGGTAATGAGTGTTGGCGCTTTACTTGACGAACCGATTTATGATGTCTTATCAGACGCCTGCAAGGACTTTAAAAAAACGATTTACCTGCCATCGGGAGCGATTGCTGGACTTGATGGAATCAAATCCGTGCAGAATGAATTGGAATCCGTATCGATCACTACGACAAAACCACCTAGTTCGCTTAAGGGCGCCAAGTTTTTCAAATCCTCGGAAATAAACTTGGATGAATTGTCTTCTGCCACCACACTCTTTGAAGGATCTGCAAAAGATGCCGTGTCATTATTTCCGGCAAATGTCAACGTTGCAGCTTTACTTTCCCTATCCGGAATTGGCAGTGAAAAAACTAGGGTAAAGATCGTCGCAGATCCAGATACGGAAAAGAACACTCATCAAATAGAAGCATCTGGAAGATTTGGAAAAATGTCATTTATGATTGAAAACATTCCGGACCCAAACAATCCAAAGACTAGCAGGCTGGCAATTTTGTCTGCAATTGAAACTTTGAGGAAATACTGTTCAGACGAACTTTATCTTGGAACGTAATGTGGCAATAATTGCCACACCTGACGGCATTTTAGAGAATTATGGACTGCTTCTCATTATTTAAATCCCGCCGGTTTTAAATTTCTAAGGACTATGTTGGTACAACAGGCCTCAAAACTCAAAGACGAGATTCTGAGACTAAAGGAGGAAAAGGACACCGTAATTTTAGCCCATAATTACCAAATTCCCGAAGTCCAAGATGTTGCCGACTTTACAGGAGATTCACTTGGCCTTTCAAGGCAGGCAGCCAAAGTTCCACAAAAGACAATTTTATTTTGTGGCGTAAATTTCATGGCTGAAACTGCCGCAATCATCAGCCCTCAAAAGAAAGTACTACTTCCGGATTTAGATGCCGGATGCTCATTATCTGATTCGATTACTGTAGACGAATTAAGAAATTGGAAGGGGCGTCATCCCGGTGCAATTGCAGTAGGTTATGTAAATACGACTGCTAAAATTAAGGCCGAACTGGATTACTGCTGTACCTCTTCAAACGCGGTAAATGTCGTAAAAGCGATTCCTGACGACAAAGAAATTTTATTTCTGCCCGACATGTTTCTGGGTTCATATGTTGCAAAGATGACTGGAAGGAAAAATATGCATATTTGGGCAGGCGAGTGTCATGTGCATGCAGGAATTACTCCAGAAGACGTGACAAAGAAAATTGAATCGATGCGGGATGCAGAATTTGTAATTCATCCTGAATGCAGCTGCACAACTCCTATGATGTATGACACAGCTGATGGCCGATATGATGACAAGAAAGTATCTGTTCTCTCAACTGAAGGAATGCTTAACCATGTCAAAAAATCACGCGCAAAAAATTTTGTAGTCGCAACTGAAACCGGGATATTGTACAAAATGAGGCGGCAAAATCCTGAAAAAACATTCATTCCTGCATCAGAAAAAGCTGAATGTCAATACATGAAGATGATTACCCTGGAAAAAGTATATGATGCACTAATTGGCGAAAAGAATACCGTGACGGTTCCTAAGGATGTTGCAGATAAGGCGCGTTTGGCAATTGACAGAATGCTTGCAATAAGCTGACTGCATGTCTATCGATATCCGTCTCTCTTTGCGTGTG
>RKRY01000127.1 GCA_007571135.1 Candidatus Nitrosopumilus sp.
CATGGTTGAATTTGTATCCTAACATGTTAAACACTGCAATATCAGATTCGGGGGCTATTCCTCTGCCCACGGAAATTACTTCGCCAATTACCCCATTGCTTGCAATTTTATCTAAGACCGGCGTATTTGCAGCCTGCAGGGGTGTTCTCCCGTCTAGATCAGGATGTGGAAGGTCTCCGACCCCGTCCAATAACACGTATACCAGATGTACGTCCGAATTATTCATGCTTGGAGGGATCTGATTCCATACTTTAAGTCTTGCAAAACATTTTACTGGCATCAGACTTTCCCGCTTCCGCTCAGCATCATCACAACACTATCCTAGTTAACTTGCAAAACATTTTACTGGCATCAGACTTTCCTGTCAAAGAGGTTCAGACACGAGTTTGTTTCCTGACTTGTAAAACATTACCATAGCAAAGATCATAAATTCGTGAGGTGTTTTCCTGTAATCGGTCAAGTCAGCTTTGACAATTTCAACAAATTATGCAAGATTTATCAAATTATTGAAAAATATACAGTATGTGAGCTATGAACTCCAATTTTTTACAAGTTCCTTTATGTGACTTGACCGATTACGTATGCAAGCTATGAACTCCAATTTTTTACAAATTCTTTCATGCGACTTAACCGGTTATGTTTTCCTAGGGTCTGTTCCTGTGATTGAACATTTGACCTCATGAACTTTTGCTTCTTGCTATGCCAGCATACACATACGCATACACAACACGTCTTACCTCCGCGCCTCCCTCCCATCTCCTACAAAAATGAATTATCACCGATAAATTCTACAACTGCTTAGTTTTGAAATCTTGTCTCTCCTTTTTGATAGATCTTAGTAAACGTTTTAACAGACAGATGTTTCAAATTACAATTATGGGAGATATACGCAAAGATTATGTTTCTGAACGCTTTATGATCGTCTCCAAAAAAGATGACAAGTCAGTAGATCCTAAAAAGTTCCCATACGCCCCTGGAAACGAATCGATGACAAATCCCTCCGTGCTGTCACTTGTCGCAAAAAACGGAATGCTGCAAAGACTGCAAGATAGTGAAGATGGACATGTTGAAGGATGGTCTATTAGAGTTTTTGAGAGCAAGAATCCCATCGTATCTGTCAAGACTGAAAATTCATACAGTGAAAGGCCATTTTATAGCGAACCGGCATATGGCTATCATTATATTGTTGTTGCATCTCCAAACCGAAAAGATACGCTTGCGACAATTGATGCCGAACAGTGGTCTAATGTTCTAGTTGTAGTCCAAGACAGGCTGCGTTGGTTGTATACGCAAAAGGGCGTAACATATATCTCAATTTACGCTGATCAAGGCGACTTGGCAGGAAGCACAAACCCGCATCCCCACCTCAACATGCTTACCTTCTCTACAATCCCCCCACTAATCGAAGAAGAAGCTGAGGCATCCCACAAGATTCTAAATGAGAAAGGCGTATGTCCAATGTGTCAAACAGTCGGTGAGGAGATTGGCGGTCCTAGACAGGTTCTTCAGACTGATGGTTTTATCGCTTTTTGTCCCTGGGCGCCTTCATATCCGTACGAATTTTGGGTTGCACCTAAAAAACACATTACAAGCTTCGCTAAAATTACCCAAAAGGAGATAAATGATCTGTCGTTAATCTTGAGAGCAACTCTGGGCGGCTTGACTAAAACCGTAAAAAACGTCTCTTACAATCTCGTGTTTCATCTGTCTCCTGAGAAGAAAAACAGCCGGCAGATACATTGGCATGTTGAAATTTATCCAATTACAAAGTCCTGGTCCGGCCTCGAGCGTGGCTATGGAATATATCTAAACGATATCTCCCCCGAACAAGCTGCCAAAGAACTTGGAGTGGCATGCAGAAAAGAACTTGCAAGTCTGGTAGGCATAGTGTAACCTCTGAATGGTTTATTTATCAACCGGCCTCCTTTAATGACATGTCTCTGGAAAGATGGCTTGCAGTTGCCAGTGTTGGACTGTTTGCAATGTTTGCCGGGGAGATGTTTTCAGTCTACAATTTCATGATTGATGTTCCTGATGACTTTGAGTACGCTCAAGGTTTTGCCGCAGATCCTAAGATACTTCAGTTCATCTCCATCGGTGTGGCCCCTGCAGGCGTGTTGGCAGCCATTGCATTTATCATGTCAAGACAGTATGGCTCAAAACAGGTTGGCGGACTAATCGCTGGCGGGGGGGTCATCTTGCTTGCAGGAATGCTTGTATGTTACCTCATAATTCCAAGAATTCCCATATCTTACGTTACTGATGCAGTAGTTTACGTCCCGGTCGTCTTTATGGCCCTGTCTGCACCGGTGATGGGATTTGGCCTGTACCTCTTCAAACGCAGGGTGAGGCGACCAAAGAAAGAGTATTTCTAGGCGTGATCATACCTCATTCCGTTTGCAGTTGCCTGAAACCCGATCTTTTCATAATACGGTCTGAGACTGTCTGTGCAATGCAAAACCGTCTTGTAGCAGCCTCGATTCTTTGATTCTTCAAGCAGATGTCTGATGATCTTCTCTCCGATCCCCCGTCCTTGAAACTTTCTGGATACGGCAACATCCTCTATGTGGCCCGCCAGGCCCCCATCATGGATGAATTTTTGCTCAATTAGCAGTGTGGCTGCTCCTACGACCCTCCCGTCAACTTTTGCAACTGCAATGATGTGATCCTTGTTTGAGTTAACTTTCTCAAAGACTTTCTCGGCCTTTGATCTTTTCATGCTGCCTGTCTCTCTTAGCGAGTCCAGAGATGCAAGGAACCCGTTCCACAGATCTTCTTTTTGCAAATCACGAATAATCAGTTTAGACATTTGGTTCAAATCCTGCCCAGTCTCTGTATGTATTGCTGATGTATCATCTTGTAGGATGCCTTGCTTCCGATATCTGTAAATCCATCCTTCCCTGTCACAAATGCGTTTACTGGTCTCTTGTCGCCTACCACTTCTTTTATCACGCTGTCCATTCCGTACGGCCTGTTTTTTGGAATGTATTTGAAGATTTCGCGTTCCATCACATAGCATCCCATGTTGATGTTGGCTTCGATCTCTGGCTTTTCATTCCAGCTTGTAACCCTGCCATTCTTTGTCGTTTCAATCACCCCATACGGCAGATTTGTCTTGTATTTGTGCAGACTCATCGTAACAAACGATCTTTTCTTCAAGTGTTCCTTTATCATGCCCTTTAAGTTAAAATTGAAGACAGAATCTCCATACATGCAAACAAAGGTCCCGTCTAGAAACCCTTCGGCAGTCTTTAATTGACCTGCCGTGGCAAGCGGCCTATCTGAAACCGCATATTCTATGTTTGTCCCAAACCGCCTCCCGTCTTCAAAATAGTCCTCGATGGCTCTTCTAAGATAGCTTACGCACAGTACAATGGATCTTACTCCGTTCTTTTTGTTCCAATCTATCAGGTGTTCTAAAATCGGCTTCTCCCCCAAAGGCAGCATCGGCTTTGGCAAAAACGTAGTATACGGCTGGAGTCTAGTGCCCAAACCTCCTGCCAGAATCACTGCTTTCACACCATCCTGTCATAAAATGAATATTTATGTCTGAGATTTTATGCATGAAACGATCTTTGTAATCTTCTCAACGACTTTTCTCGGATTCTCCCCAAATACAATCATCATTGCCTCCTTCCCAAAGTCTCCTTTGTGAAAAATTACGTCCGGGTTTCTTTCCAAATCCTTTATGGCAGACCCCATTCCCCATTGAATAGACGAGCCCCCAGTTTTCACACTCTTAGGTTCTGACCCTCTGTCGTAGCCTGCCACCACAAATTTCTTTTCCGAGATCTTTTTGAGGGTCTCCTCCCGATATTTTATGTTGATTGCTGATTTTATATCGGGAAATTTTTTGCTGATTGCTAGCAGAGCCGTTGCGACGTGTGTCGAACCACCGTACCTCAAGTCCCCTGCAACGATGACTCCCGTACCGGATTTGACGATTCTTCCGGAAATCCCCAGGACGTCCAGGGTCGACTTTGGATTTGTCTTTGAAATAACAAAATTTGTCTGGCATTCTGGAATTATCCGGTGTACGTTTTTGATCTCCGTAAATTTTTGAATCTCAGATGAGAGCTCTTTTTGGAGCGAATCCTCAACCAGGCTGCCTGTCACGGCAACCCCGCATCCAATTCTTCTTGCGTCTTTTATGGACTTTAATGTGAACTCTTTGGCGAATTTTGCCGATTCCCTGACACTTTTTTTGTTTGCAAGTGAGAATGTGACAAGGGCCGAATACGTGCATCCGCTCCCGTGATTCTCTCTGAATATTCTTTGAGCAGATAGTGAGTACATGGAATCCTTTTCGAGCACCAGATCTTCGATCAAATCTTCATCCTTTTTAATTCCGGTAACTATGACATTTTTTGCGCCCCAGTCCTGGATTCTCCTTGCAATCCTTTCAATTGTGTTTGACGGTGAAACCTTGGAATTTGTAATGATCTCAGCTTCAAATCTGTTTGGCGTGATGACTGTTGAAATTGGAACAATGTACCTTCTAAAATCCTTTAATGCATCTCTTTCAATCAGCATTCCTCCCGTCGTGGATTTTATGACCGGATCGACTACTATTGGAGCTTTAAGCCCGCTTAATTCTTTGAAAAGAAATCGGATTATCTTAGAATTGTAGACCATTCCGATCTTCACTGCGTCTATTTTAAAATCGGACAGGATTGAATCTAGCTGACTTTTTAAAATTTTAATCGATACCGGCTCGACCATTCCAAAACTTGAAGTGTTCTGGCCCGTAATTGCTGTAACTACTGTAAAGCAATTCGCATCCGTGGTTGCAAATAATTTGACATCGCTTTGGATTCCGGCCCCCGATGACGGATCAGAACCCCCTATGCAAAGTAGGTTCACATTGATCTTTTCATTTTTCCCCTAATCTGCTTTTCCATTTTTCACCGCAGAATGCCCAAACAGCAGTTTTGCGATACAGGACGGATATATGATAAAATCTCATGCGGCCACTACAGTTTTGACGCACTGCATGTCGCCTCCCATCAATCACTAAAAAAGACGAAAAATTCCTTGGAGTGCTTCAAACACCGGACTTCCTAGGCTCAAAAAGTCCCTGTAAAATGTTAAGAATATTCAGATCCCCCCCCAAACAGTCTTGTCTGAAAGCCATTTTTTGAAAAAGGCATCTAAAACCGACACCGCAATCCGCCTCTACCGAGTTAACCGATCTAAAATGATCAGTGGCTATAGGACAAGGATCTCCGTGATTTGATGATGTTTAAATCAGGTGAGCCTAAAGACTACTTATGGCTACACAGATGACGTCGGCCCGCAGGGGCGTTGCAACCGACGAGATGAGACAAGTTGCAAAAGATGAAGACGTCTCTATTGACTGGCTGATTCCAAAAATTGCAAATGGATCCATCATCATTCCAAGCAATAACGCAAGACCCCAAAAGATTCACAATGTGGGAATTGGGAAAGGTTTGAAGACGAAGGTCAACGTAAACATTGGCACCTCTACATTAAACGTCAATCTAGACGAGGAGATCGAAAAGGCAAAGGTCGCAGTAAAATATCATGCCGACACCATGATGGATCTTAGCGATGGCGGTGACGTAAAAAAGATACGGCAGACGTTATTGGACGTGGCACCAATAACATTTGGAACAGTTCCAATTTATGAGGCATACAATTATGGCGTTGAGGTTCACAGGAACCCGCTGAACCTGACTGAGGATGACTACATTAAGGCATTTGAAAACAACGTAAAAGACGGCGTTGATTACACGACGATTCATTGTGGCATAACAAAGGACATTGCAAAGAGAATCTTAAGAGTCCAGAGACGCGGAGGCGTGGTTAGCAAGGGCGGGACAATTACTGCCGCATGGATGCTAAAGCATGACAAGGAAAACCCGTACCTGACTCATTACGACTATCTGATCGAGGTTGCAAGGAGGTATGATGTTACATTTAGCCTTGGAGACGCCCTTAGACCTGGTTCGATTCTAGATTCCCATGACGAGTTGCAAGTCCAAGAGATGATCAACGTTTCGCAACTGACTAAACGCGCACATGAGCAGGACGTTCAGGTAATGGTTGAGGGTCCGGGACATGTTCCACTTGACGAGGTTGCAGCCAATGTCAGACTGGCCAAGTCGTTGATTGGCAACGTCCCATACTATGTTCTAGGACCGCTCGTAACTGACATTGCGTCCGGCCATGATCATATCGCAAGCGCAATTGGTGCCGCCGTTTCAGCAAGCGAGGGAGTTGATTTACTGTGCTACCTTACTCCGTCTGAACACCTGGCATTGCCCAATACCGAAGAGGTAAAATCAGGATTGATAGCATACAGGATTGCCGCACACGCAGGAGACCTTGTAAAGATTAGAGAAAAAGCCATCAAATGGGATGCGGAGATGACTGAGGCACGCCGGACCCTTGATTGGGAGAGACAGATTGCACTGTCCATAGATCCAGAAGAGGCAGCAAGGATTCATGGCAGAACAGGCCAGCATCCCGGAAACAACGTTCCTTGTACTATGTGCGGGGGCGCATGCGTATACATGATGCTTCCCCAGCAGAGGAAATATGAGAGTGAAAATGAGGCTACAACAAGCTGAGTAGCACCCTTTGCAGGCCCGGCACCGTCTCGTAACCTTCCAATTCGTCTGCGTCGATCCACCTAAACTCAGAGTTTTCCCAATTCAGCCTGATGACCGGATCTTTTGCTTCAAACAGGAATGGAAAAATTTCCCATTCGTGATCTTTGTGTTGTGGCAAACTCACCATGATCTCTTGGGCCGCCCTGACTAGCGTGACATCTTTTTCAGCAATTCCCACCTCTTCAAAAATTTCAACCTTGGCCCGCCGAAGTGGCTCCTCATTTTCTTCTATAACTCCGCTAATTCCTGCCCACAGTCCCCTCATGGATTTTACTTGGCCACTCCGCTTTAGGATCAGCAGTCTCCTGCCGTCTCGAATAAATGACGTGACAATTTTCGTCAGGCGCACCCCGTTACTTTTCAACGGCCTTGACCATCTTAGTCATCCTTTTGTAAGACTTGTTGATGTCTGTGTGCTTGCCGAGCCTCTCTTGGCAGTCCTTGATGTACTTTACAACTTCCTCTGTCTTTGACTCTTGCACTGCGGTAAGCAGCCGTCCTATGTCCTTCCATAGCTCTTCGGCAACCCTTCGAATCTCCGGATTTGCAATGATCGTCTCAATCAATTCCGGCGATTCTGTCATGATGCTTTCGGCCAGCGTCTTTTGGACTCTGAAGGTTGTCCCGGACATTTTTTCTGTCAGCAACATCTTCTCATCTTTTGAAACAATGTTTGCAAATACCAAGTTCATCAAATGGGTCAATCCCAAGATTACTGCAATCTTTTTGTCATGTTCGACTACGTCAATCGTGACAAAGTTTGCCCCTTCAAACAGCGATTTTGCAACCGCCAATTCTTTTTTAGCGTCCTTGACAGGGACTGAGATTATGTTCTGCCCCCTCATCGTCTTGATACCTGGTCCGAACATCGGATGAATGCAGATCGGGTTAATCTTTGCAGGCATCCTTGTCAATGATGAGACGACTTTGGATTTTTCTGAAGAAATTTCAATCAGGTACGTTCCCCGCTTCATCTCTTTTGCAATCAGTCTGATGATCTCAGGGGTCTTTCTTGTAGGCGTGCATAGCACAACATAATCGGCCTTCAAAATTGCACCGACAAGTGATTCTGCCTGGATGATCTCCTTTCCTGCGGCCGCCTTTTTTTCTGAATCATATCCTGTTACCTCAAAACCCTTGCCTAGAAAATATTTTGAGAACCACTGTCCCATCTGCCCTCCTGCGCCTATGACTGTTATCTTCTTTTTTTGCTTCAGAACCCATCAGTGCTCCGGTATGAGACATTGCCTCCTGCGCCTATGACTGTTACCTTCTTTTTTTGCCCCTTCTTCTTCATTGACTAACACCCATGACGCTACTTAGTATATTCATTCCTTCAATTAGTGTTTTTTCGTCCTGACACGCTGAAATCCTGATGAAATTTTGGTAATTTCCAAATCCCGCTCCTGGAGCGATTGCCAGTCCTTTTTCAAGTGCGTTGCTGGCAAATCTTGCCCCGTCAAACCCCTCTTGGTTTACTCTGGCAAACAGGTACATTGCCCCATCAGGGACCGCAAACTCTAATCCTGCCCCTTGAGCCTTTTTTGCCAATAGTTTCAGTCTGTTTTGTACGGTATTAGAGTTATTGGATGTATCAGCTTCTAACGCTCTCATGGCAACGTATTGGACTGGTTCAGGTACGCTGGTAAGGCACAGTGCCTCTAATCTTGCCATCTTTTCTATAATTGCAGGTTCTGCTATGGCGTAACCGATTCTAAACCCCGTCATTGCATGCGATTTTGAAAATGACTGGGTGATGACGCTTTTATCATAGTTGTAAGCAAGGACGCTCTTCCAACCGTCTCTTGCATACCCTGAGTAAATCTCGTCACTTAGGACGTACAGGCCGTTCTCCTTAGATATTTGCATGATGTCATCTTGCAGTCTTTCCGGAAGGATCTTTCCAGTCGGGTTGTTTGGATAGTTTAGAACTATCATCTTGGTATTTGCATTGATCGCTGATTTGATCTCCTCCAAGTCCGGCTCCCACCTGTTCTCTAGTGTCGTACTGATCGTCCTGATCTTGATTCCTGCATTAAACGCACAGTCCTTGTATGCAGGCCATGCCGGCTCGATTACAATCATCTCGTCTCCCAGATTAAGCAGCGTTGTAATTGCCGCAAATACAGAAAATCTCGCACCAGGGCTTACGATGATGTTCTCTTTAGTAACATTTTGACCGAATTTGCTTGTTGCATGCCCTGCAAGTGCCTCCCGAAATGACGGCATGCCTTTTGGATGGCCGTATCTTAGAAAACCCCTGTCATACACTTCACTTAGTGCATTCTTGACGATTTGAGGAGGTAAAAAGTCCGGTTCACCGACCTCCATGTGGATGATCTTCTTTCCTTTTTGTTCTAGCGATTTGGCCTTTAAGAAGATCGAGAGATGCGTGTGCTCGTCAGCTGATTGGACTTTTACCGATTCGTTTAGTAAAACGTTCAAAAATTTTGTAGCAATCGTCTCCTCCAATCCTATGTCGTTGCACAGCAAGATCACCTTATTACGTAGGATGCTTTCTCGCGATTCATCTGTGACTCCTTTTCCGATGGCCCTCTTTACTTCCCCAATTCCTTTTGCAATCTCCGTTCTGGTTTTGAGCAGTTTGATCATCTCAAGTGTAACTTCGTCCATCCTGTTTCTCAGGCTTTCGATGTCAGACATTTTACAGTACTGGCCTGATTGCTCCTGCCAAGAGTGCGTGATCTGCAATGGTTAGCGCAACTAGAGAGTCTACAACAGGCGGGGCACGCGGTACGACACAGGGGTCATGCCTCCCCTTTACTTGTAAGACGGTCTCTTTTTTGGTCTTTATGCTTACAGTACTCTGTCTCTGAGCAATCGAGGATGCTGGTTTGAATGCAACTCTCATTGTAATTGGCATGCCGTTGGAGATGCCCCCCAGGATTCCGCCAGAGTTGTTTGTCTTAGTAACAATCTTTTCCCCCTTGATCGTATATGGATCATTATTCTCCGAACCAAACAGTTTGGAACCCTCAAACCCTGAGCCAAATTCCACTCCCTTTACGGATGGAATGGAGAACATTGCCCCGCTCAAATCAGATTCCAGGGAATTGAAGATTGGCTCTCCCAATCCTACGGGAACGTTTGTTGTAACGGACTCTATTATCCCTCCAAGCGAGTCTCCCCTCCTTTTTGCATCCAAAATCTTCTCTCTCATTATCTTTGCAGTTCTAGTTTCTGGACATCTGATTTCATTTTTGTAAATAGAACCAACCATCTTTTCGTTGAATCCCCTCTCCATCCTTACTTTTCCAATCTGCACTGTGTACGAATTTGTTTCAATTCCAAGTGTTGTTTTGAGAAGTTTTCTTGCAATGGCACCTCCCATAACGTGTGTTGCAGTCAGCCTTCCAGAGAACCTCCCCCCGCCCCTGTAATCATTGTGTTGATTGTATTTAATCAGGGCAGGATAGTCTGAATGGCCGGGACGAAGTTTCGTTCTCAAATCATCATAATCCCTTGATCTTTGATCGCTGTTACAAATTAACATCGTAATTGGAGCACCGGTTGTTTGTCCTCTGAAGACTCCCGAGATGATTTCTACGACATCCCCCTCCCGTCTTTGCGTTGAGATTACACTCTGACCGGGCTTTCTTTGATCTAACATCTCCTGAATATATTTCTCATCAATCTCCAATCCTGCAGGACATCCGTCTAGTACCGCACCTATTGATCTTCCATGGCTTTCCCCAAAGCTAGTTAGGACAAGACGATGACCAATAGAACTTCCAGACAACACACTATCATGGTAATATGATGCTTATAATTCCTCATTCTTAACAAGGAATTTTGAATGTTTTTGTTGGGCCGGCCTGCCTTACATCTTGCTTTTCAAGCATTTTTGGCCATGACATACTGATCAGCAGAGGTAGTTGTGAAGCAGACTGTTGGAGTGTGTGTTTTATGCTTGGCTGCTTGGCTGCCTGCAGGCCGTTCCCAAAATTGCCAAGGTTGAAGCTGGTTTTCCGATCATCAGATCCAGACAATCGTAATATATGTGCCAGCCAAAAGTCTTGAGATGTGTTGATGTGACTAAGAAGACATGCAAATAAACACATAACCGCTGTTCTGATAAAAAAGTTCACACCTGTCTGCACCAAAGCATTGATGATCAAGAGGATCTGCCCTGCTCCCAGGCATGCCTCCATCTCTTAGTCGATTCTTTTAAAGACAGCCCGTTTGCTGGATCTCAATCTCTGCACCCAACCTGCCCATCTCTTCAATGAAATTTGGGTATGACACATTCACTGAATCAGGATCTGTGACAATACAATCGCCAACAAACATTGCAGCTATGCAAAATGCCATAAATAGCCTGTGATCATTTTCGACATTTAACTCCGCACTGCTTAACCTGTTGCATGGTTCTAAGATTAGCCCGTCTTTGTTTTCTTGAACACCGACTCCAATCTTCTTTAGTTCCCTTGTTATGGTTGCGATTCTGTCAGTCTCTTTTAGTCTTGCGTGTCTCACATTGGCTATCTCAATCGGCCTTGAGGATTTTAGAACAAGTATTGCCAAAGGTGGGAGTAGGTCTGGAGAATCACTTAAATCAAATCTTCCACCGTTGAGTTTCTCAGGAGGCTCAACCCTAATCCCCTTACCGTCCATTATGACTGGCACCCCAAGCTGCTCTAGAATATCAACGAATACTTTGTCGCCTTGTGGCAAACTTCCAACGTCACCTCTGATTGTGACTTTTTCTCCGGATAGTGTTGCTGCTGCAAGCAACAATGCCAGACTGGAGAAATCTGCTGGGACGGAAAATGTTGTGGCTTTGTAGGACTGCGGTACAACATTATATTTTTTGTAGGGCACCAATGCTTGAACTGACACTCCAAACTTTCTCATCGTGGCTATGGTCGCATCGATGTAGGGTTTTGAGACCAGATTGCCCACAATTGATAGGCTAATTCCATTTTCCGTCAGTGGCGCACAAATTAGGAGTGACGAGATAAACTGACTGGAAAAATTTCCCGGTATTGAGACATCCCCTCCTGAGATTCTCCCCTGAATTCTTATTGGTGGCCTCCCGTCTATCGAAGAGCACTTTGCTCCCATGTCGCTTAATGCATCAAGCAGTGGCTGCATGGGACGTCTTTGCAGGCTTTTGTCTCCTGTCAGGACGATCTCTTTGGAGAATAATCCTGCAATACCTGATGCTATTCTGATTGTAGTACCCGAGTTTTCGGCGTTGATCTCAGATACATTCGTGCCTAAATTAATGGGATTTTTGACTATTACCGATGAGCCGTTGATCTCGATCTCTGCACCGAACTTTCTGCATGCGTCAATCGTAGCCTTTGTATCTGCTGAAAGTAGTACATTTTCTACCGTACTCTCTTTTCCTGCCAGGGCTGCTAGAAAAATTGCCCTGTGCGTATAACTCTTGTTGGGAGGACAGTCGATCTCCCCTGAAATCTTTGATTTTGATATCCTACAACTCATGGGCATCTGCCTTTTTGTTGCTGATCTTCGAGACGATGATCCTGCCCTCTAAATGTGAAAATGCCTTTTTGATGCTTGCCTTGTTATCTCTTTTGGTTATTGCGGCAATCGATGGCCCATTTCCCGAGACTGATGCCCCTGATGCCCCCCTCGCGATCAGTGTTGTAATTATCTTGGGATCTGAGTTTAGAATTGACGCAGTAGCCAGCCCGTTGATGGTCATCGCCTCCCAATACTTTTGTCTTCTTGCCAGATCCCATGCACTATCAAAGACTGAAGATAGCGCCTTGAGATTCTTGGGATTCCCCCGTTTACGCTTTCTTGGGACAAAAATTACAGCGACTAGATCTGCAGGGCCCCTTCCATATTGCACCCTTTTCTTTGTTGCATTATCAGTAACATTGAACCCCCCATAGTAACATGAACAAGCATCGTCATACGCCCCCGTGATACTTACTTTTGATTCGATGGATGCATCAACTCCTGCAAGAAGGATCTGTTGATCTGTCACCCTTGGCTTGAAAATTTTTGCACATGCCAATGCAACTGCCGAGGATATGGCACTGGAACTTTTTAATCCATAACCTGTCGGTATCTCTGAATTTAGCGTAATGGCAACCCTGTTTTTTTCCAGATCCGTTTTTGGGATGATTTTCTCCACCGTCTTGCTGATTAATCTTGAACTCAAACTCTTGTTTTCAGAACGTATTGTGATTCCTTTTCCATGACTCGTCTCAACTGCCGCCTCCACCTTGAGATCAATTCCAAGTGTAGCACCCTTTTGCGTTGCAATTGCATTTACAAGGGATACTGCTCCGTGAACGGTGGCTACGGCTTTTGCCATCTAGACTCCTCCTCCCAAGAGTGCCTTTTTCATAGCATCATAAGGCGCTTTTACGTCGTGCCAGATCTCAAATGCTCGTACTGCTTGGCCTAGTAGCATTTCATAGCCAAAGATTATCCTTGCCCCTCTCTCCTTTGCCCTTTTGATAAAATCCGTATTCATTGGCATATACACAATATCATACACAATGGCATCCCCTCTAAGGCTGTCAAGTGATATCGGACTCCTTTCATTTTTCAGTCCCACCGATGTGGCATTTACTACTATGTCATAGTTTTTTGCAGAATCTCCCACCTCGGCTACTCCCACATGTGTCGCGTCCAATCCGTTTTCCTTTGAAAATTCTGACAGTTCTTCTGCTTTTTGTACGGTCCTATTTGCAATGGTTATCTCCCCTGCCTTCTCTTTTGCAAATCCTGCAACGATTGCACGTGCGGCCCCTCCGGCTCCCAATAGCAGCACTTTGAGATCTTTGATTGGGATGCCTTTTTTCTTAAACGGATCCAAGAACCCATCCATGTCCGTGTTGTATCCTTTTAGGACTCCGTCCTTATTCTCAACTGTGTTGACAGCACCAATCAAACTGCATGACTCGTCAAGCTTGTCGGCATGTTTTACCATCTCGACTTTGTGAGGGACAGTGACGTTAAATCCGCTGACCTGAATCTTTTTCAACCCCTCAATCCCGCTTTTTAGTTGGCCTTTTGGAATTCTGTACGCAATGTATGAGCAGCCTAAATTTAATTCCCTAAAAGCTGCACTGTGAATGTTCGGGGAGAGGGAGTGATCAATCGGATCACCTATTACTGCAAACAACCCTGACATCTTGTTTTTCAAAGTACTGTGACTGATTTAAACTCTCAATTTTTTATTTTTTTAAGATTGATGATTCTCTTTACTTCGTCTACGCTAAACTGGCCTGGTGCAACTGCCTTTCCTAGTGATGCGTAGGTATACGGACTTCCAAGATACAGGCATAAAATTCTGGAAATCCTGCCAAAATCCCCCATGGCAAATGAGATTAGGTTGTTTTTCCCCTCGCACCTACCGTACAATTCCAGCATCCTTGTAGAATCATCAGTCGATTTTGCAGTGCCTACGATTTTGACAAAATTTGAAAACCTGCTCATGTCCACCATCCTCTTTTTGAGCTCAGCTGCGTTTGGGGTCTTCTTAAAGTCATGCCATGAAATTAAGAGTCTGGTCTTAGTTGATTCTAGAAATTTTGCCAGGGCCACATTTTTCTTTATTGCGTTAAACTCGACATCTAAAAGATATGGATCGTATTTTGCAATAAGTTTGATGAGTGCGATTCTCTCTTTTTCACTTCCTAGAAACTGACCGCCCTCACTCTTTGGCCTTAACGTACAAACAATTCTGCCGAGATCCTTTTTAACCAATTCAAGCGTTTTGGGGATGTCATTGATTTTTAGGAAATCAAATCTTACTTCTATGTAATCAGATCTCCTTAGTGCGATTTTGGCTGTTTGTCCTACTTTTAATGGCGTCTTTTCTGCTATTGAGACACATGTTTTGTATTTCATTTCATTTTTCTAGTATGTACTCGTCAGAGACCTCCATTCCAAAGTGCCTTCCGGTTGCTGGTCTTGCATGAACCATTACCGTGTCACCCTTTTTGAGATGGGTTACAGAGACTAACTGTCCGTTCTGTTTTACAAATCTAATCGTCTCGGCATCTTGAGCGATGATTCCCCCAATCTCTCCGCCTGTCGATGCCTTTATCATTAACATCGGCCTGCGCTCAATCTTTGATCTTCCCACAGTTGCCCTTCTGACTTTTCCTTTGGGATTGAGAATTAGAACTTCGGAACCCGTCTCAACCTCAGATAGATAGCTGGTAGTCCCATCAGGCGATAGCGTGTAGCAGTGAACCGCTCCTGCATTTACCCTAAATGGTCTTGGTGACGTAAAAGATGATCCCACTGATTCATTGTGCACCAAAAACAAAAAGTTTGATCTGCTTCCAACAAGCATTCCTTCTCCCTTGTGAAGCATTGACGCAGTGTCGACGCAGACTCGTTCCCCGTCTCCCACTTCTTTGATCTCGACGATCTTTGCAGGTTTCATCTCAAAGATTCTTGCTCCAAGATAGACCATCGTTTCTTTGACTTTGCTAATTGATGATGTGCTAAAGATTACTCCATCTACTCCCACCTCTAAAATCGAGAACATCTTTCTAACTTCCTCTGAAGTTCTTGCCATTGTGAAAATCTTGGTATGTACTTTGTGAAGTTTTGCAATAATGTTTTCTAGCGGGATGATCTTCCAATCCCTAACCTCTACAATGACAAAGTCCAATCCTTTCATTGCGGCATTTAGGATGTCCTCGATGTCTGAATTTGATAGGACCTGAAACTTTCTGCCTATCTTCTTTCCTTTTAGCTTTGCATATACTGCATCTTTTTCAAGAACTACAAGGTTTGCGTTACTTGACGGATAAACCGTCTGGAGTTTTGATTTCTTTCCTCCCAATTTTTTTGGATCAAGATACACCGTCTTGATTCCTTCGCCTTCTAACTGTGGGAGAAGTTTGTCCAACTGTGCCTGTGAGCCCTTTGGCAAAATAATTAATTCCTTTGTTTTACTCAATTTTTTTCATTGCTTCCTTTGCAGTTCCTTTTCGGAATATAATTTCAGCTAGTGCTTCAACCATTTTTTCAGGAGCCTTGTGGGCAAAGATGTTTCGCCCATACGTCACGCCTTTTGCTCCGGCTGCCATGACGTCCTCAGTCATTTGAAGGATGTCCAGATCGGTTTTTGCCTTTGGTCCTCCCGCAATCACGATCGGTACCGGCGTGTTCTTTACAATCTCTGCAAACGAGTCTACATCCCCTGTATATACCGTCTTTACAATGTCGGCACCGAATTCTGCCCCAATTCTTGCAACATGTGCTACAATTTTTGGATCATGTGGATCCTTGACATTCTCTCCTCTGGGATACATCATTGCTAAAAGCGGCATTCCCCATCTGTGACATTGATCAGTTGTCATCCCAAGCTGCTCTAGCATCTCTGGTTCTTCTTTTCCACCGATGTTGATGTGGAGAGAAACTCCGTCAGCGCCCATTGCCACTGCCTCTCTGACAGTTCCTGTCAGCATCTTTTTGTTTGGAGATAATGACAATGACGTACTACCTGAAAAATGAACTAAGACTCCAATCTTTGGGGGTTTTGGCAAAGTCTTAAGAATTCCTTTGTTGATGATGACACTTGTAAGTCCGTGTCCCTCACATTTGTAAATAGTTGCCGCGGGGTCGGTGAGACCCTCAATAGGCCCATTTGAGATGCCATGATCCATAGGAATGCAGAGCATCTTTCCTTTTCTTAAAATTCGATTTAATCTAATTTGATTGCCAGACACCATGCACTGATCTGATTTTTGTACCCTACTTAAAATTAATGTGAAACTGAGGAGTTGTTTAAACCAGGCCCGTACACGCCATGAACCCCATTTCCAGTTGCGCTTTCTCATGGCATACTGCGTTTTATCTCCGTTACGTCGGGCTATGTCTAGGTATAGCTACGAGCATAAATCCATCGGTATCGCGCCACCTGCCTTCCAGTTGTAATTGGATCCAGTCTTTCGCAATAGTTACGAGCATAAATCCATCGGTATCGCGCCACTGGGATAGTATTCGGTGCTGTCCGTTATCGTCTCAGATAGCTACGAGCATAAATCCATCGGTATCGCGCCACCGATACACACATAGATCCCTGCATTCCACGCGTTGTCATGACATCAGACAACACGGATCTCAGAATGGAATGCAAAAGGGAGAGAAACTTTGCGATCGGAAGAAGGATACTTGCAGCACACATGGTCTGCTAGCAGGGCCTCACCGCGACGCGCACGGCAGAGCTCCTGATGCAGTGTCCAGACTGGGTAAGCATGTGGGTGCGTAGTGTCTACGTTAGATAAGAGCTTATCTTGACGGGTCCGACCTTACCGTTATCCAGCATTGCACGAATCGACTCCTTTATCTCCTTTGTATTCCTATACAACCTGTTGCCGGTGCCCTTGCGGATCATGCGTCACTGTATCTCTACCGGGTTGAGCTCCAGTGTGTACGGGAGAAGGTATCCAAGCACTACGTCGTCTCATGATCATCAGGATATTTTTTTACCGCGACCGATTTGTGGTATCCAACGCTGTCAAGACATGCGAGGATCCTACCAAATCTTTTACGCAGCTCCTCTAGGAACCCGATAAGGCTCCCGCCGTCTGCCCTGTCTGCAAACCGGCAGACAAACCCGTCCCTGTGCAACCCCAAATGAGATCAGATAGTCTATTGAGCGGGCGGTGTCTGCAAACCGGAAGACAAACCCGTCCCTGTGCAACGCGCCAAACGAGTGGAACCTTTTTCCTGACAGGCTGACAGGTGTTGTCACCGGCATGCCGATCGGGTACCATCCGTTCCAGATGTTCCACTGGTCCAAAGACGCGCGTGGTACTCCTGTCATTTTTGTATGCCGATCGGGTACCACCCGTTCTAGGTGTTCCACCCTATGATGTAAGATGTCTCATCATGGCAATTGCCTGTATTCCATGGCCGCGTGGCGTCTTACGTCCTTCTATCTTTTTTTTAAACGCGTTCCGTTCGTATTCTGAGACGGCCTTTGGGTGTTTTGGCCTTGGCCTGCGTGATGGGAAGCATCCTGTGCAGCAGATCATACATGCCGGAGGAGGCGTACATTGCGCCGAACTTTTTCCCGACGTGTACTATCAGCAGTCGTGCCGTCCACAATGATGACTCGAACCCGCATCTGTCAGGACCTGCAATCAGGTCTGTCCGCAGCTGCCTGAGCTGCTCTGGCGTGAGCTTGCACGATGCGCCCGGCCTTGTCTCGTCGCATATGCCGCCAAAACCGTCCCTCACAGTCCGTCCCGGCCAGTTGCGTATGGCAAGTACGGCCTGTCAAGGGAGTCAGATATGACATACGCCGACATCCTCTCCTTTCTCATGGCGTATGCCAAGAGTCTGTCTTTTGCCTTGGGATTCCTCTCTTCTTTGTGCATCCAGCGCGGCCGCGCCAGGCCGATGCCCCTTAGAAAACCACATTTGGTAAGCGTCTTTTTTGATTTAACCATGCAATATGACAGATGTCCCGTGATCATACACTTCGATCAGTCTTTGTTGACAAAATGATAAGTGATTGTCAATCGGGATCACTACGCATCTGTTGGCATTTCACTTTTCTTTTTTGTACATGTACCTATCAAGAATTAAATAGAAATTCCAAAGGATAAAAATCAATTGAGTCAGACAACAGAACAAATTCAAAAAAGCGATATCGGGGATATTTTAGAAAATTCCTTAAATGGACAAAGGCCTGATCCAGAAGGCTGCATGAGACTTTTAGAATCTGATGATGTGCATTTAATGGGACTGGTTTCGGGTCATCTGACTAGAAGGCGATTTGGGAAAAAGGCTTCCTTTGTAAATAACATAATTTTGAATTATACCAATGTCTGTATTACTGATTGCAAGTTTTGTGCATTTTACCGTTCTCCTGGAGATGACGATTCATACACTTTGACGCTTGATCAAATAGAGGCAAGAGTAAAGACTTCTTGGGACATGTTCAATATTCGGCAGGTTTTGATTCAAGGTGGACACAATCCAAATTTGAAAGTTGAATATTATGAAGATGCTTTTAGAATGATTCGTGAAAAATTCCCAAAGGTCGGAGTACATGGATTGTCAACTTCTGAAATTGACATGATTGCAAGAGTTGAAAAATCATCTACCAAAGAAATTCTTTTTAGGTTAAAAGAGGCCGGTTTGCAATCCGTGCCTGGCGCAGGAGCTGAAATCTTGGTTGATTCCGTTAAGGATGTGATCAGTCCAAAGAAAATCTCAAGTTCTGACTGGATTAGAATCATGGATGAAGCGCATTCACTTGGTCTTCCGGCATCAGCTACAATGATGTATGGGCATGTAGAAAACAAGCAGGATATCGTCGATCACTTTTTCAAAATTGTCAAACTACAAGAAAAGACGAGGGGATTCATGGCGTTTATACCTTGGAATTTTGAACCAAACAATACTTTGATGAATGAAGAAGGCCTTGTTGGATATGGAACCGGCGGAACGCAACTCTTGAAGATGATTGCAATTTCCAGACTGGTGTTTGACGGGTTGATACCACACATTCAATCTTCGTGGCTTACAAATGGGGTTGGAATGGCACAACTAGCACTCCAATACGGTGCTGATGACTTTGGCGGTACCCTGATTGGTGAAGAGGTGGTTTCCTGTACCGGTGCCCGCTCGACTGAACTTACCGACAAAATCATTACGGATGCAATTCATCAAATTGGTTATCAGGTAGAAGAGAGAGATAATTTCTACAATCCTATTTTAGTATCATAATCCATATTCGGACCATCTGGAATCTACGAGATTTTTTGTTTCATCATCAACCTTTACTTGTTGTTGAATCTCTCGCGTGTATCCCTCTTCCTTTGTCTTCTGGGTTGCATCAATTCCCATTTTCGAACCCAGGTTGACAAGAGGCGATGCTGGATCTAACGTGTCAGTTGGCACATTGTTGATAATTGTAGTATCTCTTGCAGCATCAGTTCTAGTGGTAATTGCCCACAAGACATCATTTATGTCATGGACATCAATGTCTTGGTCTACTACGACAAATATCTTAGTTAGAGACAACTGGCCCATTCCCCATAGTCCCATCATGACTTTTTTTGCTTGTCCTGGATACCTTTTTTTAATTGAGATGATCGCAAAACCTTGGAACCAGCCTGCAGCCGGCAAGCTAAAGTCAACTACTTCTGGATGGAACATTCTAATTAATGGTAAAAATGAACGTTCGATAACTTTGCCAATATACGCATCCTCGAGGATAGGTTTTCCTACAACTGTTGTAACATAAACAGGATTCTTCCTTCTCATAATCCCGGTTAATGTAAAAGTTGGGTATGGTTCGACTGGTGTGTAATATCCCGTATGATCTCCAAACGGTCCTTCGTCTCTAATGTCTACAGGATCGACGTATCCTTCTAAAACGATCTCTGCATTTGCCGGTACATCCAAATCAACGGTTTTGCATTTTACTGTCTTGATTCCTTCTTTTCTTGTAATTCCTGAAAACAAGTATTTGTCCAGTCCTTCAGGAACCGGTGCGACTGATGAAAATATTGTTGACGGTTCTGAACCAATAATTACCGCAGTCGGGATTTTCTCTCCTTTGTCTTTTGAAATTTCTCCATGATGGGCTCCTCGCTTGTGTCTTTGCCAGTGCATTAGTGCATGAGTCTTGTCTACAATTTGCATTCTGTAAACACCCAAATTTCTAACACCTGTCTCAGGATGTTTTGTTGCAACCAACCCCAGGGTGATAAATCGTCCTGCGTCATCAGGCCATGATTTTAGAATTGGCAAATCTTCAAATGATGCATCAGTTGAGGTAATTTCTGTCACAGGTCCTGAGGCTTCTGGTTTTGGAAACGATGAAGTCATCTTTGACAACTCTGGAAGTTTTTTTATTTTTCCAAGTAATCCTGATGGGATATCCATCCTTGTCATATCTACAATTCTCTGACCAATCTCTGTAAAATCAGTCATCTCCAAACCAATCTCCAACCTTCTCATTGAGCCAAACGCATTGCCCAAAACTGGCATATCGTACCCTTTGACATTTTCAAATAGAATTGCGGGACCGTCTGAATATGCCCCTCTTCTCATAATCTCGGCAATCTCTAGATTTGGGTCAACATCAGTCTTCACTCGTTTTAATTCCCCCTGTCTTTCTAATTCTGTGATAAACTCTTGAATGCTTTCAATTGGCAATGTATGCCTAAAGGTTAGTTCAAGTTAAAATGTTACTAACTAGCCTTTGCTACAATGGCGGCAATTCTGTTTTTTTATCATAACCGCCAGAACCGAATTTACAGTAAAAGCATAATTCAGATTCCCTGTATTTTAGCTGCTCTACTTGAATTGCTCCAAGTTTGAGTGCGATTTTTGTTAGTAGTTTGTATTTTAGCGGCATTGCAGGGATCACTTCTTCCATATACACCCTGTAATGATCAGGACAGAACTTGAGTGTGACTTTGGATGGTTCCTTGCCTTTTTCGTTTACCTGTTTGGTGAAATTGATCTGTTCTCTGATGTATTCGTGCTTCGGGCACGGACAGTCTTTACCTCCAGGATGTTTGTATGCAGGAGTGTTCCTCCAATCAAAATCTGGAAATTCCTTCTCAAAATCATCCATGGTATTTATCAATACATTTGTGCATATAAAACTTGATCAGGTTTTGTTAGCGGTAATCAACCCAAATGTACATAAACCCCACATAATCCATACAGAATATGGCAGTGACTAAAAAGCAGACCAAAAAAGATCTTGAAGCAAAAATTTCAGAATTAGAAGAAAAACTATCAAAATTATCTGCACAACTTTCAAAGCCGGCAGAGGTCCCAAAGCCAAAGGAGTCCCCAAAGCCGGCAGAGACCAAACCCGCCGAACCAACCAAACAGAAGGGGACTCTTCCCAAGGGGATGGAACAGCCGGCAGAGACCAAACCCGCCGAACCAACCAAACAGAAGGGGACTCTTCCCAAGGGGATGGAACAGCCGGCAGAGGTCCCAAAGCCGGCAGAGACCAAACCCGCCGAACCAACCAAACAGAAGGGGACTCTTCCCAAGGGGATGGAACAGCCGGCAGAGGTCCCAAAGCCGGCAGAGACAGACGCGCAACCTCCGCCAACGATTCAGGCAGCATTAGAGGATGCTTACTATGATGCTCCGGAAACAAGTTTCCATGATTATAGAGCAAAAGTAACAGGTTACTCTCCAGCTCCAAACAGATACTTTGTTAGAAGGACCGCCCCAGTGGGGAAAATCCCAACAACAAACTGGAATGAACAAAAAGTCAAAGTCACGGGTTACACACAACCATCACACCAATACTTTGCAACAAGACCAAGACTTGCATACCATCCACCAGACAAAATGTTTGGGGGTTTCAGTGGTGGCACCATGATCGTCGATGGTGTTAATGCACAGGTGCAAACACAACAAGCATACACTCTGGAACCGCCAAAACCAAAAGGTACGCTTCCAAAAGGGTTCTAATCCAAAAGCATCTGTTATTTTCTCTTTTTACCGTAATGTTCTTTTGTCATGTTGTTGCATCCTACCTGTGCCCCCAAAAATCAAGTGTCCCAATTGCCAACAAAATGAATGGCTTGTAAGTCCTGAGATAAACTATCTTCCTAGAGTCATGCAGATGGATGATGGGAAATATGCTGCAGATGTCGATAACGGCATTCATATTCGATTATGGAGATGTAACAACTGCATGTATGTAATGCAATTCTGGGAACCTGATTAACAAAACGGGATCGTGTTTACTTTCAGAATTCTTGGAAATATTTACAGTTTATCATGTAATTTTTAAAAAAATTCCTGTCTGTGCGTTGGTCATCTCACCCTTCTGCGTCTGGCGTATGATCCACGCACCTTGTCTGTATTCAGCTTCATGTGTGTACCGTCCACGCAGACATATTTGTGCAGTCTTCTCTTCCAGGCCCACACACTAGCATGTTGCATAACCTGCCTAAATTAGGATAATCTTGGACAAAGATGGCTTTGAAAAGCAAGTTGTGCAACATACTGCCACACACCAGTGTTTCTGGTGCTCATATCGATGCGCAGTCGGCCCAGCCCTCTGGACAGGGGGTGAACGACTTTTTGTACAACAGACAAACTATTGGACATCCAAATACATAAATTCCTTGATGTGGTGTTTATTTCATGGCAACTCACGGTTCGCTTACTAAGGCAGGCAAGGTACGAGGACAAACCCCTAAAGTTGAAGGAAGAAAAATTACAGGTACAAACTCTAGTCTTAGAAATAAGAGTAATTTCAAAAAGAGGTTTGTCTTAGGTAGGATTCCGGGTCAGAATAAGCCGGGCCAAAAACGGAGAAGACGTTAATCAAATTTTCAAGTAATTTTATCAAATAACTATCAATCATCAGAACACATGCGTTGTACCCAGACAGTCGTGCATCAGGAATCTCTCCCCATACTGAACATCAAGTAACTCTCAGAGCACCTGCCATCATAAACAGTCCATCAGCAAGCAGGGTATTTTCGTAATCGGTTAAGCCACATGAAAGAATTTGTAAAAAATGGAAGCTCATGGCTTGTATATTGTATATTTTGTAATAACTTGATAAATCTTGTATAATTAGTTGAAATTGTCCAAACTGACTTGACCGATTACGTATTTTCAGTACCGTCTGAGTGACTTCTGTCCTTCCCTGTCACATATGGTTACAATACACAATCCATATGCGCGTTGAAAATAGCATATCCACGGTCACGTGTTTGGTTTCTCAGGCATTAGTCCTTTTGGTCTAAACATCAATACAACTAGCATGATGCCACCCAGTAGCAGGTAGTCAAGCCATATGATATCAAACGGTATCAGACCATCTAGACCATCATTAAAGTAAATCACAAGTTTTCTTATCGCAACAAAGATTATTGTTCCCACCAAGACGCCCTTGTTGTTTGCAAGTCCTCCAACAAGTATCATGACGAAGGGCAAAAACGTCCAGTTAAGCCTGTTGTATCCAAATGCAACAACCCCCTCGACATATGACGCATAAAGTAGACCGCCCAGTGCGGCTATCATGCCTGCTACCATAAGCACTTTCATCTTAATTTTTGTAGTATCTCGCCCCAGTGCCTGAACTGCAGTCTCGTCATCGCGCATTGCTCGTAGCAGACGGCCTACAGGTGAGCCTGTAAACTTTGATACAGCAAAATACACCATACCTGCAAAGCCCAACAACAATACACTAAACATTAAGAACCTGTACTCCTCAGGAACGAATGATAGCAAATCAGGTACACGTACGCCAAGCGTTCCACCAACCAGTTCCTCTTGATTTATGCCGACTATCCGTATCATCTCGCCAAATGCCAAGAGGACTATTGCCAGATAGTCCCCACGCAGTCTTATTGCCGGGTATGATGATAAAAGACCAAGCAGCATTCCGACTGCCATGGCAACAGATATGGTTATACCAAATACCAGAAAACCCAGTTCCGGATGCACTGCAAGGCGTTCATTTATCAGCTGGGTCATCTCCAGGTTGTCATGTATGCTGTGCTGTGTCATGCCAAACATCACGCCGTACAGACCAATTGGCAGCATTCCCATAACAAAGGCCCCCGCACCCACTGCCAACACCTTCCCAAAGTTAGGAATCCCAGCAAAGCCAAACTCCAAGTTCAGGCTAAGGTTAATGATAAGATAGATGGAAAATATTGCTACAAGGTCCGCTAGAAATATTATCCATGGCTCTAACATCATATCCTCTCCTGTACTTTCTTGATAATCTCAGACAAACCTCGTGGCCACAGCAGCAGCGTGGTTATGATGAACAAGAATGGAATTATAGGTCTGTAAGATACTATCCAATAACCAAAGTTCCTAGCAAGCAGATCAGTTACAAGTATCTCACTAAAGCCAATTACCAACCCGCCAACGATACTGCCATAAATGGATGTAAAGCCGCCCACGATGCTTCCTGCAAATACGCTTGGCAGTAGCAGTACTGAAAGTCCGGGATCTCCCTGAAACCACACAGCCAAGAAGACACCTGCAGTTCCGCCAAGGCCGCCGCTCAAAAACCACGAGACGCAAAAAACTCTCTGCGTGTTAATGCAGTAGATTTGGGCAAGTGATGTATTCTCAATTGAGCAGCGCATCTTTATGCCAAACTTTGTCTTGTACAGCATATAGTACAATCCCAGTACCAGGCATGCAGTAGCTGCAAGGGACAAGATAAGTATTGCAGGCATGTCAAAGATCAGTATATCATGGCTTCTCAGGGTAAAGTCTCGCGATATTACTTGGAACTCGCTTGTAATTGTATCAGCTAGTATGTTTAGTATTCCAATCATAAAGATGTCAAATGAGAGTGTTGCGACAATTAGGGGCAAAAATGACTTTGTCCTCTTTTGCAGTATGCGCAATACAAAATAATACAAAAACAGGCTTGTGGCACCTGACACTACAAATGCCATAGGTATCGCAAGGTACGGGTTTGCATCAAATATCTTTGTGACAATTAGGGCCATGTACATGCCAAGTATCGCAAATGAAGTATGCGCAAAGTTTGGGACGTTTGTAATCTTGTATGTCAGTGTCAGACCCACACATAAAATCGACAGTATCGTGGCATATATTGCCGCATCAACTAGTATTATCATCTGCAAGCCCCAAAAATTTAGAATCAAAGTCCTTGTCTGCCAGTAGCACATCTGGCTTGCCTGAAAACATCTTCTTGCCGCCTGCAAACAGATAGCACCGATCACCGATTGCAAGTGCGTCTTTGACGTTTTGCTCAACTAGGACTATGCAGTTGTGTAGTGCCGTCTGTATCTCCTTTATCTTCTCCAGCACCATATTAGATGCGGCAGGTGAGAGGCTGGCAGTTGGTTCATCAAAAAGTATGATGTTAGGTTTTTTTGATATGCACATTGCCATTGCCAGCAGTTGGCGCTGTCCGCCGCTGAGATCCTTTGCCTTTTGATGTAGCCTGTCTTGCAGCATGGGAAAGAACTCAAAGATATGGTTCCAGTCAGGCTTGTCTGGCATACTTGCAACAAGCAGATTGTCTCTGATGGTAATATCTCCAAAGACATTGTTTGTCTGTGGCATGTAAGATACCATGGACATTATCTTGTAGGTAGGAAGTCCTGTGATGCGCTTATCATACAAGGATATCTCACCAGAGTAAACATCTGCAAGTCCACATATCGCTTTTAGTAATGTGCTTTTGCCTGATCCGTTAGATCCCACTATCACAGTAATTTGCTGCCCTGCTTCAAAAGAGACATCATACAGTATCTGATGCTTGCCATAACCGCAACAAAGGGAGTCTATTGATATTGGCATCATCTCAGATACGACTCTATTACTTTCTTGTTGTGCAGTATCTTATCAGGCGTGTCACTTGCAAGTAGCTTGCCGCCATCTAGCACCATGCAAAAATTTGCATACTGTAAGGCAATATCAAGCCTGTGCTCTATTATTAGAAAGGTCGTCTTTGTTGCATTACATATCTGTGTGATCTTTTTGAATATCTTGTGTGCAAGAACCGGGTTGATACCAGCTATTGGCTCATCAAGCAAGACAAGCTTGCAATCAGACATTAGTACTTTTCCTAACTCAAGCAGTTTTATCTGCCCCCCGCTAAGATCATAGGCCAGGTTGTCTTGCAGTTCTTTTAGGCCAAGCTCCTCTAGTATTGATAGTGCCTTCTCTTTGATGTTCTTTTCAGTTTGGTTCCATCTCTTTGGAAACAGCGCGTCGACAAATCCCTCACAGGTGCCGCTCTTTGCTACAAGGAGATTTTCAAGAACGGACAAGTTCTCAAAGAGCCGCGGTGTTTGAAATGTTCTGATGATGCCTTTGTGAAATATCTGGTGAGGGGGCTTGTTGGTTATTGGTTCTCGGCAAAACATAATGGCGCCTCCGCTAGTCCTTTGAAACCCCGATATGCAGTTAATCAGCGTTGTCTTGCCTGAGCCATTTGAACCCATAAGCAAGTTGATCTTATGCGGCCTTGGAGTTAAGGAGACGCTATCAACTGCCCTTATGCCGCCAAAAGTCTTTGTAAGATCATCTAATATTAAATCACTCATCATAAAAATCAAAGGCATTCTCACTTACGTGATAATACCCATGCAGATACCAACCATCCTCGCCTATGCTCCACAAGGCATAGTTTGATATGGCCAAGTCTCCAGCATCATTAAATGTGATCTTCCCAATTGCGCCATCATCATATGTTGCGGCAACATCAGGAAGGGCAGAAATAATTACCGCAGAATCAGTGGAACCTGTCTCCAGGACGGCATTGCCAATTAGCCATACTGCGTCATATGCAGAGTATGCATACGCATTGGGAATGGAGCCTGTCTGCTCTATTAGAGCCTGATTAATGTGCTGGACAGTTGGGCTGTCCGGTGCTGAGAACTGGGTTGTAACAAGGCCTACATCAGTGGCAAATGCAGTTGCTATCTTGTCTGATGTAATGGCATCGTCATTTGAAGAGCCATCAGATCCATACCAGCTTACATTACGCAGGTTGTCATAAGAGCCCACAAAATTAAAGAGGTGTACTACTTCTGAAAAACCAATTACCAGCACTGCAATCTCGTCGTTTGTATAGCCATCTTGGACATAGTTGCTTACGATACCGTCAAGCAACGATGCCTCCGAAGAAAAGACTGTAACTTCAGGGGAGTATCTGATGCCGGGGTCTACCGTTCCTCCCAGTGAGACAAAGGAGTCAAGAGTTGACTCGTAAAGACCGTCCCCCCAGACATCACCGCGATATATTGGCACTATTACCTTGATGCCATCATACACAAACAGTTCTGCTAGGACCTTGCCCTGTTTTGTGTCATCTGGGATTAGTCTGTAAATATTGTCGTCTATGGCAAGTTTTGGTGATGTGGATGATGGCGAGATTAGCAACATTCCGTTAGAGTCGGCATAAGACTTTATGTTGTTTAGTTCAGCGCTTGTCTGTGTCCCAACAATTAAACTAATACCTTTGGAGTTTAGGGACTGGATCTTTTCGAGTGCGACTACCGGATCTGTCTGCGTATCTTCTACTATCAACTCCATGGAATAGTCAGAGTCAAGCGCAATTAGATGCTTGTTAAAGTCCTCTACTGCTAGTTGTACTGCCAAGTTGCTGTCCGAACCATGACTTGCAAGATCCCCTGTGGCTGGAAGCAGTGCACCAATTGTTATTGCATTAGGGCTTGTATCCACAGACATTTCTGATGCGTCTTGTTGAGAATAAAATGCTAAAGATGATGCGATTATAACTATAATTATGCCTGCAATTATTGGATAAAATTTGTTCAATTTACCATGAACACAAGGATAGTTTAATTTAAACTTTAAGAAGCCTGGTGTATATTGTTTGTGCCGTATCCATAGCTGAGATCAAATGGCACGCATAATCAGACACCGGTAAAGATTCATGCCAAATACCAGACATACAAAGATCGTACATATTCAGATGCAGTTTGACTGAACTTGCCCAGATAGAAGACATGAAGATTTGAGAAAGTCGGCATCAAGGCTATCTGTGAGAGTGCAGACGTCACGAAGGGAAGTATTTTGACATAGCAAGGATCATAAATTTGTGAGGTGTTTTCTCAGGGTTTGTGCCTGTAATTGGACATTTGACCTCATGAACTTTTGCTTCCTGCTATAGCGATGCTTGACGTATTAAGGTTGGGATCGCCAAAATGATCGATTGTTTATTGTAAATGCGACGTTACTTGAAGAAGAGTCATCAGCATACCACCAAACGAGAACAGGTGTTAAAGGCAATGCATCTTCAACAGCATGTTTTTTTAATTTAAAAAAACTTGGTTACGACAAATACGCCTGCAAAGCCTACCAAAAACACAAGGCCCGCATAGCTTAGCATTTTCAAAAATATTGAGGGCCTGTGTTGTTTTTCTAAGAACCGTCCACGTACAAGCTTAAAATTAAAGATTGCAATCACAGGTGCAATAACAAAAGACAACACAGTTGCAAAATCAACTAGAGATTTTAGATTGTTACCAAACGCAAGGATTACTATCAAAGAGCCCAATGCCAAGACAACTAGTATTGAAAAGTATGTGTGATTGTAATGGGTATCAGGCGTATCTTTTCTGGTAAATAGCAATTGTGTCGTTCTGTGTATTGAACGGGAGTACCCATCAAAAGCTGCAATGATAGTACCAAACATTACGGAGAAAGCACAAGTCGATATCAAGATGTAACTCCACTCACCGATGGTTTTCGAGTATAGTGTGATTACGCTGTGCGCAAATTTGGCATTGTTGTTTGGCAGCTCAGTTCCAGTGCCATAAAACATGAAAGCGCCCAACGTTACGAACATTACTGCAAGTACTGCAGTAATGACATATGCCAGTCTGAACTCAAACAGTGTCTCTTTGAGTGTAGGTCGGTACTTGCTTTGTTTAATTCTGGCTAGCGTCCACAAGCTGTTCCAGCTGGAAAGATCGATTGCAGTTGGCATCCAACCCATTAGTGCAAGCAAAAAGAAGATCCCTCTATCATCCCACAATTCTCTTGGTTCAAAGGTCTCAGATGTATGTGTTGGTCCGCCATGCAACGCAAATGCAAATGCGGCTACTGTAGATACAAGCATGACTATTGCGACTATTTTGATAATGCCATCCAATGCACTGTATCGTCCCACCGCTAAAATCCCAACGCATATTGCAAATAAGGCTACAAGTGTCCATCCTCCCGTAGAATCCAAGCCAAACAAATTCTCAAAAAACCCTGCAGTTACAAATCCGACTGCTCCAGTTACAAAAAACATCGAGCAGATAGTTATGATAAAATACATCCAGAGTGCCGGCCTGCCTAGTCTTAGGTACCCGTCAATTATGCTTGTTTGTGTGGCCACAGCATAACGGGAGCCGTACTCAAAGAAAGGATACTTTAGTACGTTTGCCAGTATCACAAATCCCATAATCATCAAGCCAAACTCAGCACCTGCACGCGTTGATTGCACTAGGTGAGATACACCGATGGCAGTACTTGCAAACAAGATGCCCGGACCTGCAGTTTTTGTGTATGTGGTTAGCCTGTTCAATTTTAAGCCTGTGTGAGGATCCGGATTATTCACTAATAATTAAAACTAAGCACCAAATACCCTCAGACATACAGCTCAACTCAAGAACAATTGGCTGGCAAATATCTTATGATTGTCTTAATCTAGTAATCAGTGCGCCAAATTCAGCCGCAAATGATTAAGAATCAACTGCCATACAATGAAATGTGATAAAAATGTACTTCCAAAGCATGTTAGAACCAGCAGACCAAGAGATGATGGCAAGAGAAAGATCATCGACTGAATAACCCACATGACTACTTTGGGATGCGGATAAATGAGATATCTGCAAGATATGACAAGATGTTGTGACATCTATAATCAGATTTCTAGGATATCTATTCCATTCTGGTTGAAAGTGAATATAACTTGCATATTCGTTGGTCTGTTCTACGATTTCAGTGTTTTATGATTCTCGTGGAGTTGCAAAAGAATCACCAACAACGGATGTTGAAAGTAATGTAAGAGAAATCATCATCATGATGGCTAATTTTACAATACCATATCGCCAAATAATACTATTAATTCATCGGTACAAATTCAAGAGAGAAGGCAGTCTCCAAGAATTTCAAAAATCAAGCCCAATAGAAGGAGATGGTTTCTTTTCCTTGGTAGGACAGGATTTGCCTTCACCGTCTTCACCTCCACCATGAGGTGTCACATCAGAGGTTTGTGCAAATACTGAATCCATTGGAAGTGCAACTGAAAAGATTGACACTAGTACAATAATTGAAAACATGACAATCTTTGAATTCATACCCATGGTAGGGAGTTTTAGAATTTAAGTATAATGAATCCCGAGAGTAGAGAGGGATTGTCCAGAACTTTGCAATCAGTTGCAGATACATCGCCAGTTTGTCTGTCTTTTGCTACGTGTCGCGTGTCGATCGGCAGATTGGAGCAGGATCTCTTCACATGTCAGAACAAGGCGCCATGCAAACAGCAGGCCGTGTGCTGGATTGACACCGATTACTGCAATTTGTGAAATGACCAGAACAAGGCGCCATGCAAACAGCAGGCCATGTGTGGGTCAGCTGAATGTCTCGCGTTTTGTCCTAGCACGGAGTAAAAGTGGAAGAGGGATCTTGCTCGAGAATGCCGGCCGACACGCGCCAAGCCGTGAAAGGAAACGGCCTGACGCCGCATATGAAACTGGTTTATGCAATCCCGGACAACCCAGAATCTGAATCAGGTTTCAAGAATTTTTTCTGCATTGGTTCCATCGATAGTCCAAGTTAGATATCCAACACTGCTGCTCTTAAAGCAAACACTTGACGCGTCAATACCGACTACTTTTTTGCCGGTGTGAAATTGTATCATTCCTAAGATCATCTGATCTTTTGCCAAATAGTATACTGGAACATGGATGTAATTCCCAGTTACAAGCGAATTGAGATAATGCCCACATGCTAAAGGCCAGCCTAGTCACAATTCAAGTTGAAGATCATGGAATTTCTACTATCTCAATATCAGAAAATGACGCTTCTAATTCTGCTAGAAATTTGGTTCTAAAGGGTTTCTGATATTCATTTAGTCATTTGTCATATTCTGCCCACATTACGATTTTCTCCGAGTGTCCTGCAATGTCATCATCGTCTTCAGGAAGATATGCAATCTCTGTTACTTGCAATAATTCTTTTAGCATCGGATCAACTTCTGATTTAGAAAATTGGAGGTCGTCTGTAAAAACTCGAACAGTTGTAACTGCCTTGTCTTTACCATTGAAAACAAGATTGCGCCACATCCAAAATCAAATCAGATTTTTGACTGAAGAGATTCTTTGAATCAAACCAATCTCGATAGATATTACCAATCCATCAGTGTCTTCATTCTCAAGATACCGGGGTTTGTAATCAAATTTGACTTCAGTCATTGTATCTACAGTTCCAAAGTCGCGAATCCAAATGTCTGCAACGCCAGATATTTGAATTATTTCGTCAGAAATTCGCCCTTCAAACAAATGCCTTGTCGCCTCGTCTACAAGTAAGAAATGTCATCTTTACCAGGGATTTTGCTAGCTGTATTGATATCATATTCTATAATTTCTGAAAATACCTGTTGGCAGCATTCCTCACTGATTGAGGGCGTAATCATCACTATTACAGATTTGGAATCACATTTCGGAGACATTTTTAGAGATTCTGCATGTTCTTCAATTTGTTTAATGTTATTCATGTTACTAGATGAAGGTATTGAAATTATAACGATAATGAAGGTGATAATGCCAAGGGAAATTAGCCCAGTCTTTTTCTTCGACATGGGAATAATTACCTATGATTTCATTGTAAGTAAATGGCAATGAGATCTATGATGAATGTGGTTTATGATATCATCAAATAGGGTAATTTCTTCTTGTGAGAGTTTTGGATAGTCTACAACTAGCAAGTCAGTTTTGTGATCTTTGACATAATCAATTACCCAGTGGGAGATATTTTCAACTAGTGCAAATTTTGTCTTGATTGTCACACCTTGTTTCTGGGCAATCTCTTTCCAGTTTTCTAATTCAGCCTTTAGTTTGTCTACTTGAGTTTGTGTTGTTTTTTGTCAGATTTCGTCTCAAAGAAGTAAAACTTTGGAGGGATTTTGTACAGACATTCAATGACTGTTAGTTCGGCATCAAATTTTTTTGCCATCTCAAGACCAAGATCAAAGGATTTCTTTGTGTGAGTGGGAGTGATAATTGCAACAACTACCTTCTTAATTGACATCCAAATGGAATACAAAATTGTTCTATTTCACCCTTTGCAGACATGAGAGATAGAAAATTATTTGATCAAGCCACTTTGATGTAATGTCTTTACATGGCATTGCGTCTGCGCTTTGGGTTTTTTGGAATGAACATTTTTCTCAAGCTGATTTTCTAATGTTTCATGCTTGGATTTCAAAGTATTTTTCATGGATCCACGAACAATCTGCCAACTAGAATCTTTGACTGACTGTACCCATGCAACATGGTCCCAGCCAGGTAACTGAAATCCCGACCGTCTTAGCACCATGATGATCTTAGGGGACTAGGAGTCACAGCCATGTTTCAGTGCCCACGGTTGAGTCGAGAATTCGCTTTGATCGCAAAATGCAGAATAAAGGTCGCCTAGTCCCAGATCAAGCAACTCTTTATTCAGATTCATATCGTTACAATAGACCACTCCCAGAATTCTGCCAAGCTTGTCCTCAACTTGTTTGTCATCTTGATCAACTACAGCTACGGAATTCACCGGGCATATCTGCTCGATAAAGCTGCGAGCTTGCCCGCCATCATGCTTTAATTTAGGGGCATCAACTAATGCAAATCTGACAATTTCGTCATCTATTTGAAGAATATCCCCGTCAACGATTTTTACAACGGTGCCAGAAATACATTTGGCAGATCCCAAACACGTATCGTTTTTAGATTCGTCTGAGCCATCACCGGACCCTGCATCAATTTCTAAAGAAAGAGAATCAATCTGGGATGTTTGAACTCGGATTATTCCGCTACCAACTAGATATTCAATTCCTTTTACAAAATCATAGTCGGAAATCATTCCGTCTGCCCACCACGTGGCATTTGTTTTAATCCATGATGGAATTTCACCATCTGTCTCTTCTCTTGTTTGAGTTGTTGGGATTGAAATGGTTCCTTCCTTGATCAGAAACTCTATTCCAGAAACAAATGTTTGATCGTCTATCGAACCGTCTGCCCACCACGTGGCATTGCTTCGTATCCAGTTTGGGATTTTATTCTGATTTGATATGCTTTCAACATTGATTGATAGTGATTCATGTTGGTAAGTGCATATTTCTCTATGAACTTCTCTGCATTGGCTAATTACTTGTATGGAGTAAAATCCTATCTCTGCATCAGTTGTTATTGGAATCTCTATGGAAAATACTCCGTCAGTATTACTTGTTGCGTATTCGTCAAAGATTTTTACTTCTTTAGGATTTATTGCAGTTATTCTTAACAATACGTCGGATGTTGGCTCATCATTGTAACTTACCCATCCTGAAATTATGATGTCTTCTCCTTGTTTGTAGTTAATTTTGTCTGATGCTATTATTGGGCTAGACACATGGGTTTGATGTGAATCTAAAACTATGATGTTTGAAGAAGATAAAACGACTACGAGCATCAATATGCCTTTCATCATATTGTTTCCCGAAAGAACTACTAT
>RKRY01000107.1 GCA_007571135.1 Candidatus Nitrosopumilus sp.
ACCCGCACCTGTCAGGACCTGCAACCAGGTCTGTCCGCAGCTGCCTGAGCTGCTCTGGCGTGAGCCTGCATGATGCGCCCGGCCTTGTCTCGTCGTATATGCCGCCAAGGCCGTCATTTACAGCCCGTCCCGGCCGGTCGCGTATGGCAAGTACAGCCTGTCAAGGGAGTCAGCTATGGCATAACTGACATTTCCTCCTTTCTCATGGCGCATGCCAAGAGTCTGTCTTTTGCCTTGGGATTCCCCCTTTCTTTGGTAACCGGTTAAGTCGCATGAAAGAATTTGTAAAAAATGGTGGTTCATAGCTTACATGCGGTATATTTTTCAATAATTTGATAAATCTTGCATAATTTGTTGAAATTGTCAAAGATGACTTAACCGATTGTCTTCTTTGTGCATCCAGCGCGGTTGCGCCGGACCGATGCCCCTTAGAAAACCGCATTCGACAGGCGTCTTTTTTGATTTAACCATGCAACATGACAGATGTCCTGTGATTCATGCGTTTTGATCAGTCTTTGCTGGCAAAATAATAAGTGATTATCAACCGGAATCACTACGCATGTACTCGACCAAAGGATCGTCTGATCACAGGCATGATGCAAAATGGTCAAAGATCGATGATTTTCCGTACAATCAAAAAATCATTAGACTTAAATCTAAATCTAAAGAATAATGAATAATGTTAGGATTGAATCTAGCAAACTTTATTGCAGGCCAAGAGTGGATCTTCATCATAATCATTGCGGCAGTGTTGATCTTCGGAGCTAAAAAGATTCCGGAACTAGCCAAGACTTTTGGCAAGGCAAGGGGTGAATTCGAGAAAGGAAAAATTGAAGGGGAAAAAGAACTCAAGGACTTTAAAGACAAAGAAGTAAAAACAGACTAGCCTTTGCACAGTTTTGCAAAATTGTTTAAAATTTCTTCATAGTATTTAGCGTATCTGTTTGTTGCAAACAGTCTTTTGATTTTTAGTTTTCCTAGCTTGATTTTAACGTCTGCAGTTACCCAGGTCCCCTCAGGCACTTCAACGAATTTGTGTCTGAAGTGGCTTCCTTTGAGATCACCGCCAATTACATAGACTTCATGCAGAAGGGGTTTGTTTGAGACATGTTTTGCCATAAGGATTAACTCATCAGGTCCTAGATTCATGTGCTCTTCGACTATTGCAACATTACCCCTAACAGAAAGAATTCGAATTGATGGAAAGTGTTGGGGTATTAAATTTTGATAGTCTCCGTAATTTGAGAAAACCTCAAAAACCAGATTCCTTTCAGATGCAATTACTTTTTCTAAAGAGAACTTTGGCAATCGTATTGAAAGGAACCCCATTGAGAGTATAAATTATGTGATAAACCAAACTGATCAAGGCATTTACCAACGCCATGATTTACAATATCGTCGATAGATTTTGGCTTGGTATAGAATTCGGTAACTGGAGGTAAGATTACAATTCCTAACCGTGCAAGTTTTAGCATATTTTCCAAATGAATTGCAGATAATGGAGTTTCACGTACCATCAACACCAGTTTTCTAGATTCCTTGATTGTGACGTCGGCAGCTCTTCCAACCAGCGTATCGTCATAGCCATTTGCAATTGCAGACAGGGTTTTCATACTGCATGGAGATACAATCATTCCGTCAGTTTTATGTGTCCCACTAGAAACGCTTGCGGCCATATTTTTTTCAGAAGAAACAGTTGTTGCAAGCGATCTTACATAATCAACAGAATGCTCAGTCTCCATCGAGATGCATTTTTGACCCCATTCAGACATTACTAAATGAGTTTCGACGTTGAGTCGTTTTAGTGTCTCAAGTATCCGTATCCCATAAATTGCTCCAGTACTGCCAGTTATGGCGACAATTAGTTTCAACAACTACTATTGAAACTTGCTGTATTTTATGTATTAGACGCAAAAAACGTCAAGGCACTAGAAATTTGAAGATTCGTCAGTATTTGATTGAGATTCAAGTTGTTGTCTTTCACGACGTCTCTTTATCCACAGCGAGATTCCACCAACAGTCATGGCAGTCAGTAAAATTACTCCTGCCATCTGAAGTTCAAAACTATACAGCACAAATTCAATGAAGGTAAGATCGAGAAAAACATTGTGATCTAGTGAATCTGTTGCACAGTCATGCCTAGAAGTTGTCAGATAACTACAAGTTTGCTATCAGGACAGCATTTCCCATCCAAAACAGTTTTAGAACAACACTAGACAGCCAAAGTCACCTGCGGTGTGTGATGGTCATAATAATGACCCCCCCCCCATACCATGTTCTTCCATTTTCCGGACAGCATGTGCTCGTCAAACATATAGGGCAGTTTGCCGGCATGTTGTATGAGATGTTGTCAGATATTCCTGTGTCTGCATACTGTAGTTAAGTGAAAAGTAGTTGGATTAGGACAAAAACCACCAGAATTGAAACAAAACGATTGGGGCTTCAGCCGATTTCTGTTGTCCAGACAAAAAACCAAACAGAGCCACGCAATGCTAAATGATCTCAGGCCCATCAAATGTCGTCAAAAGCCATGAGTCGTCATTACCATTCGTCGCATGCAGAAGAGACACGGCATCATCTTTGATATCAATGGCCTGAACTGCCACATGATGGTTGCGGTCATAAGAGACTCACCGGCAGGTCGTGTGCCAACGCAGTCAGGAATGCAGGCAACACTGTGGTCTCAGCATAGCAAGAAGCGAAGGTTCATGAGATCAAACGTGCAATAGCAGACACAAATCACAGAAAAACATCTCACAAATTTATGATCTTTGTTATGGTATATGGTACGCTCTGATGCTCAGAAGCGTAATGCCAAATCCTTGCAAGAACAGCTACACAACGGCATCAAAGGCCATGTCAAGACCTTGCAGATGCATCATAAAATTCCCAAGAAGAGTGTCGCCACTACAGTGGATCTGCATCTGATCCCAAGGTATGACAAGAGACAGGGCCAGGAATACATGATCCCGGTACGAGTAGGGCAAAGTATTCTGAACGATATGTAACTGTACGTAGTGACTTGGTCTAAAATTGGAACACACCGAATAGTATTCTCTAGCCAAGTAATCTGTCAAGATGTTCCAACATGTAACCTAGACACTACGGTACGTCGATGACAGTATCAGGTTCAACAAGGCGCAAAAGCCATGCAAATGAGCAATTTGTGCCTGATTACCTGACATCGTACCGGAATCTGCTAGGCAGACTGGCGTAAAGATAAGGTTGTACTCTCGACCGGAAGTTCTTCTTGGTTGATTCCACAGGTTCTTCAAGAAGCACAGATGCCGTTTCTTATTCCATGTAAGAACACCTACAACATGGTTGCAACAATGCGGGAGTTTGCAAGGGAAGGCGCTACAAGATCTGGCAACATAACAGATTCAACATGGATCTGTTCCGTATGACATTGTGATCACCAGAAGAAAGAATGCAAGGAATCTTGAAGGACCAGAAAAATACGTTGGGTTTGTCACCAATATGCAAATCCAGAACACCAGACAGTATGTTGCAAGGTGTCGGAGCATGAACGATAGACAGAAGGTAGAGACAGTCACAATCTAGTCAAGAAGATGAGATCCGAGATCAGATCCGCAGATCCAGGTGTCAGAACGTCCTGCTTTTACTATGCGCTTACGGCATACAACGAGTAGGCAATACTACAAATGCCGTATTCGAGCAGCCCTGAGAGGCAATGTGAATCGACATAGCTGACCTCCAAGTTCTGGATGTAGGTAGTGCTGATACGGAAGCCCAAGCCACCTACATTACACTGGACTTAGGTCTACTTTTCACTTAACAGAACTATGAAAATGAGAAATTAGTTATATTAGATTCCATCATCATGGATTTACATGATAAACAGCTTGGAGATCAAAAAGATTGTAAGCAGGTATTCTGACGTTAAGATTGGTGTTTTGGGAAGTCATTCTGCTCTTGAGATAATGGATGGGGCAAAAGATGAAGGCTTTGAGACCAAGGTGTTTTGTCAAAAAGGAAGGGAGGTACCCTATCAAAGATTTGGGAGAATTGCAGACAATATCGTAGTGTTAAACAAGTTCAAAGATATGTCCCTAGTCAAATACCAAAAGGAATTAAGAGAGACAAGCACAATCATTGTTCCACATCGCTCACTTACTGTTTATCTGGGATACAAAACTTTGGAGAATTCTTTCAAGGTTCCAATCTTTGGAAATAGAAGGTTATTTCAGGCAGAAGAGAGAACTGCAAAGAAGGGGCAGTATTACCTCTTAGAAAAAGCTCGAATCAAATATCCAAGATTGTTCAAGGATCCAAAGAGAATCAATACACCATGTATTGTAAAGGTTCAAGAAAAAAACAGGCCGCTAGAGAGAGCATTTTTCACAGTTTCGTCTTACAAAGACTATAAAGAAAAATCCGAGGCAAGGATCAAACAAGGAATAATTGCAAGAAAAGATCTAAAATTGGCAAGCATCGAAGAGTTGATAATTGGGACATACATGAATTTTAACTTCTTTCATACACCGATTTCAGATCAGGTCGATTTCATCGGAATTGAGAGGAGGCTTCAGACAAACACTCATGATTATAATGCATTGCCTGCAAAACAGCAGCTTGACATTGGCATGGATTTGCAAAATATTGAGGTAGGGCACACTCCAGCAAGTATTAGAGAATCACTATTAGAGAAAGTAATCAAGATTGGAGATGAGTTTGTAGCTGCGGCAAAAAGAGAATATGCGCCAGGCATCATAGGACCGTTTTCATTACAAAGTGTAATTACAAAAGATTTAGAGCTGGTGGTTTATGATGTCTCATTAAGGGTTCCAGGCAATCCCATTGTTGCAACAACTAGTCCATATACAAAATACCAGTATGGGACCACATTTGGCGTTGGGAGAAGAATTGCAATGGAGATTAAACGAGCCCAAGAAGAAGACAGGCTAGATGAGATAGTAACATAGCAGGCAAAAAGTAATTGTCAGTGATGCAATTATGACTATAATGTCGGCTAAAAGTTCCCCGGTACAACCACCTTTCTGTAAGGGTGACTTTCAACGTCAGGGCCGGTTCCGTGCGTTCTCGTAGTATGTGATGCGACGAGCTAGGTCTAGGTTCTACTTTGCCATGTACTGGTTCTGCCTTGTCAGGTCCTAGTCTGATTTGCCATGTACTGGTTCTGCCTTGTCAGGTCCCGGTTATGCGCTCTCTGTTCGTTGATGGTTATGTCCTTCTTGAGTTTCTCTGAGATCATCATGGTGATCTCGTCCCGCAGTGCCTTGACATCC
>RKRY01000055.1 GCA_007571135.1 Candidatus Nitrosopumilus sp.
CACGTATGCAGAGGGTGCAATCAGGACTCTTGCCGCAATGATTCGCTTTTCTAACTGGATTAAATATCCGACCGGGAAGATTACACAATTCAAAGTTAACAAAGCCAAAGTACAAAAAATCTTTGAAAAAGTCAAAAGTCAAAGCCGATCAAATCTACTAGAAGACGAAGGTCGGGAGGTTCTCAAGGCATATGGCCTGCCCTTGCCAAATAGTGTACTTGCAGATTCTGAAGCAGAAGCTGTCAAAGCTGCAAAAAAGATTGGCTATCCGGTTGTAATGAAAATCGTATCTCCTCAAATTATCCACAAATCTGATGCCGGCGGTGTCAAGGTAAGCCTTGCCAACGACATTGAAGTAAAAACTGCCTTCAAAACAATCATAAAAAATGCAAGAAGATACAACAAGAAAGCCGAAATCAAGGGCGTTCTAATTGCAGAAATGGTAAAAGGCGGCAAAGAGCTAATCATTGGTTCAAAGTTAGAGCCCGGATTTGGTCCTGTGATTATGCTGGGCACGGGGGGAATTTACGTTGAAGTTCTTAAAGATGTCACGTTTAAACTGGCACCGGTAACCGACAAAGAGGCAGATGAAATGATTGCATCGATCAAAACCCGAAAACTTCTGCAGGGTGTGCGAGGTGAAAAACCGTCAGACATCACAAAATTATCCGAATGTATTCAAAGACTCTCTCAGCTGGTCACTGACTTTGAAGAGATCAAAGAACTAGACATGAACCCGGTTTTGGTGATGGAAAAAGGCAAGGGTTGTAGAATTCTTGATGTCCGAATTGGTCTATGATCACAATCCGTTCCAATTTTCACCTTTCCAATTAGAATATTTATACGGCATACGGAAGAATAAAGTAACATGGCAAATGTCCTGAAGACAATTAGAACAGGCGACGATTATATTGCAAGTCTTAGGGGGCGCGATCTCAAGGTCTATCTGTTTGGCGAATTGGTCAAAGAGCCTGTAGATCATCCGATGATTAGACCATCCATTAATGCGGTAGCAGAAACTTATGATTTGGCAGTTAGGGAAGAGGCGCTTGCATCTGCAGATTCTTCCATCACCGGTCTTAAAGTAAATCGGTTCTTACACATTGCAGAAAGCGCCGAGGATCTGGTTTTACAAAACAAGATGCAAAGAAAACTAGGGCAGAATACGGGAACATGCTTTCAGCGTTGCGTGGGGATGGATGCAATGAATGCTTTGCACTCGACTACTTTTGAAATTGATCAAAAACATGGCACAGACTATCATAACAGATTTTTGGAATTTGTAAAAATGGTTCAGAAAGAAAATCTTGTTATTGGGGGGGCAATGACTGATCCAAAGGGAGACAGGGGAAAGGGACCTGCAGAGCAAGATGATCCTGATCTGTTTACACGTGTGGTCTATTCAGATGAAAAGGGTGTTTATGTCTCTGGCGCTAAGGCCCATCAGACAGGATGCATTAACTCACACTGGATTATCTTGATGCCTACAATTAGGCTAACAGAAAATGATAAAGATTGGGCAATCGTGGGTGCAATTCCGGCAGATGCTAAAGGCGTAACTTACATCTATGGACGGCAGTCTTGTGATACGCGAAGCATGGAAGAGGGTGATATTGATGTAGGTAATGCAAAATATGGCGGGCAAGAGGCATTGATCATTTTAGATAAAGTGTTCATTCCATGGAAGCGAGTCTTTATGCACGGCGAATATGAGTTTGCGTCGATGCTAGTAGAACGATTCACCTGTTATCACAGACGTAGTTACGTGTGCAAGACAGGTCTTGGTGACGTACTAATAGGCGCAGCAGCTACTGTAGCCGATTACAATGGCGTGCCAAAAGTTTCACATATCAAGGATAAAATTATTGAGATGACTCATCTTAACGAAACAATCTTTGCTGCAGGAATTGCATCCTCTCATCAAGGCCAGCAGATGAAATCTGGCGTATTTCTTAATGATGACATGCTGGCACAAGTTTGCAAGCATAATGTGACGAGATTTCCGTACGAAATCAGCAGGCTTGCTCAAGACATTGCAGGAGGCCTAGTTGTCACGTTGCCGTCTGAAAAAGACCTTAGGCATCCTAAAACAGGTCCTTTGTTGAAAAAATACCTTGCTGGAAGAAAAGGGGCCGATGTAGAAAACAGAATGAGAATTCTTAGGCTAATTGAAAATATGACACTGGGCAGAAACGCTGTAGGCTATCTCACAGAATCCATGCATGGAGCAGGCTCGCCACAAGCACAAAGGATTCAGATTCAAAGACAGATGCAAGTTGGATACAAAAAGAATCTTGCAAAGAATCTTGCAGGAATTACAAACGATATTGAGGAACCCGTAGAATCATCAGAATACTTTAAACGCGTATTTAAAACAAAAGACTCTGTCCTATAATCCCACCTTAAGCGAATCAATTAAACAAAATCGCTTGAATTTTGAATTTTTTGATAACTTCAATAATCTTCGCTCTCTAGTTTGTTTCAACACTCATCTTATCTTTTACTGTCTTCTTCAGATTTTCTGTTAGGCTCATCTTCCTGATCTTTTGATTTTGTTGGTTTTTCGGTATTTTCTAGGACATCAGAATTTTCTTTGATCTCTGAATATTCGGAGTCCGTCCCACTTTCATTCAAACCTGATATCTCTTCTGTGGCTTTTTCTGAGGACACATCTGGTGTTTCAGATTCAATTTTTGGTGAAAACGGATCTATGTTCTCTTCTTTTTTCCTTTTAGCCATCTGCTTTGCAACCATGATTCCAATTACCACCGCAATTATTACATAATTGATTGGAGGCTTCAATAACTGAGTTACATATCCTACTTGGGGAAGCGTATATGCCACTTTTCCAATATACTCTTCCTCAGTGATGGGAAAGTCTGTTCCTGGAATTGAAGCAGGATTGGCATCGCCTTTTGTTCTTAGCGTTCTTGGTTCATCATCTACGATCGACGCTACCCTGTGCACAATTACTCGATCATGATCAACTGGTCTGTTAAACACAATGATGTCACCCACTTCAATCTCATCAAACGGTTCGTGCCCCTGCACAATCAATACATCATAAACTTCTAAAACTGGAATCATACTTCCACTTGCAACTACGTAAAACGGATTCTGTGTCCCAAATGCAATTTGTAACCCAATCCAAATTACTAGAACTCCGATTCCTACAATTGCGATGTCTTTGATTATTCCCTTTGAGATGGACTTTTTTGCCAAAATTTTCGCCCTGGTTTCCCTGATCGAATGTGATTATCAGATCTTAGTTCCGCATTCTTCACAGAACTTTGAGCCTTCTTTGTTAATAAAACCACAAGTGCCACATTTTCCAAGTTCACTTGTCTGAATAGTCTCATTTGGGTTTCCTAATAAGATGACCTCTCCCACCTTTTTAATACTGGTCCACGGAATACTCTTCTCTGTTCCATCGTTTTTAGTAATTACTAATACCATTGCCTGTTCAGAGTCGACCCCAACTTGTTTTGCAACCCCCACCTTGTTTGCATTTTCATCATAAACTGCCCTGCCTTCAATAGAACTAACTGATGCGGCAGAACTTGACTGTGTTGTCGTCCCTTGAGGTGTTTCTGGTATTGGCTCGGGTTGTGGTGTTGTTTCAGCTACTACAGAATCTTGAGCAGATGACTCTAGCGGCTTTGCACTTCCGACCTCACTTGCTTCATCTTGTTTTCTGAACTCTCTATATTCAGCAATAGTATCATTACATGATTCACAAATATATTGTCCTTTTTCAGCTAAGACTAGATTTTCTGCAACCTCTTCATTCGGGTTTTCAAACTCAATTTTTGGAGAACCATCGAATTCTTTTTCACATGTATTGCAAAAATGTTTACTAATGTTTTCAGAATCTAATCTGCCAATTGGTGCCAAAAACAGATCAGGGCCGCCCAAGTTTCCTTTCATCTGCTGTTCATCTGAAACTTTGGCCATTACGTAGCCTCCAGAACCTCTAAGTTTTTTTAATCTAAATTCTGTGCTCATATCTGAGATTTACCGAAACGTCATTTAAGTATATGTCGCGTACCAGTTAAGTGAAAAGTAGACTGCTCAGCTCAAAATCCACCAGAATCGAAGCAGATCAATAGAGGTCAGACGGACGGTTCAGTCAGTTCCTGTTGTCAAGACAAAAAACCAAGCATAGTCGCGCCATGCTAAATGATCCTAGGCTATATCAAATGTTGTCAAGGGCCTTGAGCCGCCACTGTCATGCGTCACACGCCAGAGACACAATGTCATCTTTGATATCGATGACATGAACTGCCGCATGATGGTTACTGTCATAAGGGATTTGTAGGTAGGCAATGCGCCAACGCCGTCGGGAATGCAGGTAACGCGATGGTTCCCAGTGGCAGGTGGTGTACCCTGATGCTCAGAAGCGTAATGCCGAGTCTGCAGGAGCAGTAGCACGACATCATTATGGGATGTCAGGACCCTGAAGAAGCATCACAAAATTCCCAAGAAAGGTATATCACCATTGCAGTGGATCTGCATCTGATCCCAAGATACAACAAGAGAACTAGCCTGTTTTACAACTTGTTTTTTAAAGCCATTTTTGGCCAAGATTGCCATGATCTAGGCAAGATTATCTAACAGACTAATTCTGGTGAACGTTTTTAGGTACCGTGGGTAGATTATCCTTAGAATGGCAGTTACACACGTTTCAGATGCAAAAACTTGGGAGGTTGATGTCATAAATTCTGACGTTCCAGTCTTTGCAGACTTTTGGGCCGAATGGTGTGGTCCATGTAGGATGGTGGGCCCCGTCGTCGAAGAGCTGGCAGCTGACTATGATGGCAAAGTAAAATTTGTCAAGGTTAACGTTGATGAGGCCAACGAATTGGCATCAAAATACAATGTATTTAGTATTCCGACCTTGATCCTCCTTAACAAAGGTGAGATTGTCAGCCAGCAGGTTGGCGCTGCATCCAAAGAATCATACAAAAATATGATTGATAGAGCACTTGCTTGAACACAATCACGTTTTCTTCCTTTTTGATCCCTATGGTATGTTGAATAGCCTGCCTAGAAATGACGAGCTACTACAATTTTGTCATCAGGACAGGATTTTCCACCCAAAACACACCTGATCAGCGTCCTAAGACATATCGCTGGCGCGTAGTGTCTACGTTAGATAAGCGCTTATCTTGACGGGTCCGACCTCACCGTTATCCAGCATTGCACGTATCGACTCCTTTATCTCCTCCGTATTCCCACAGCCTGTTGCCGGTACCCTTGCGGTCTGCAAACCGGCAGACAAACCTCCCTGTACAACGCGCCAAACGAGTGGAACCTTTTTCTTGACAGGCTGACAGGTGTTCTCACCGGCATGCCGACCGGGTACCACCCGTTCTGGGTGTTCCACCCTATGATGTGGGATGCCTCATACAGGGCAATGACCGTGTATCCCATTGCCGCGTGGCGTCTTACGTCCCTTCTAGCTTTTTTTTAAACGCATTTTGTTCGGATTCTGAGGCCGCCTTTGGGTGTCTTGGCCTCGGCCTGCGTGATGAGAAGCCAATCCTGTGCAACAGATCATACA
>RKRY01000004.1 GCA_007571135.1 Candidatus Nitrosopumilus sp.
ACAATTTCAACAAATTATGCAAGATTTATCAAATTATTGAAAAATATACAGTATGCAAGCTATAAACTCTCATTTTTTAGAAGTTCCTTTATGCGACTTGACCGGGTACGAAGATCTCATGATCTTTAGCTTTTTCAGTGTGAGTATTTCGTCATTGTTGAGGAATTTTGCACTGTCCTAGGCGTGTTGTGCAACAAACTCCATACATACATCAAACCATTTATGCATTATTTGCTGAGACATCAGATGCTGGAATGCCTCATGCCCTCAATTCAGGTCTTATCTTGGATGTTCTCCGACTCTGTCTTGTTGAGGATCAAACGGACTATCCGCAGAAAGTGCCAGACTGTCGTCTGTGGCGTCTACATCACTGACAATGTCATATGTTTTCCAGTTAATTGTAGACGGAAACTCATGAAAATCAGCGTAAAAACTCCAACGTAACGTCTGGTCATGTGTTGAGTAAAAAACTGGATCATCTGGCACGTATGCGTGGGTCGATACATAAGTCAGTGACGGCTCTGACATCCACGGGCAGTCAAGACACCCGGCACCGGGCCATGAATACGTGGTATCAGGACCCGGGTAGTACACACTCAGATTGAAAACCAAGAAGTAAAAATTATCCGCGTTAAATTTATCGCCGTAATCAAACGACACTGTTGTGGCGCCTGACTCTAGCTCGTGCGTTGTCTCCGATATATCGACACATTCAGAATAAATTGACGGCGATGTTGACTGGCATAATGAAATGGCGACCGTCGACGGGGTGCCTGCATTCTCATCGAGCAACGGCACATACACTCCTATGACATTGGACAGGTCCACTGTCACCATGCCGTCGTTTGTTACGAACATCCTGTACATGGAATGATCAAAATTATTTACAGTATTGTCTCCCAGTGCACCCGACACCCGAGGCATTTCAAACGAGGCAAGCGCCGCAATGCCTACCAAGGCAACAAGAAAAAATAATTTCAAATTCATGCTATTTTCCTTGTCAACAGGGTTTAAAAGTCTAACTATAGCTGCTAGTTAACCCAAAAGTACCGTCCGGTCTTCTCAAATGTACCCAAAAAAACGGCCTGGTGCGTCAGCACGTTTGCAACTGATCAACAGGGTGTCTTAGAATCACATCAGATCGCTGCCCAACCACCCAATAAAAGAGAAGTGAGAAGGTACCGGCTTTTGAGGGTCTTGCATGTCGGCATGAGAGTGTCAGCTGTGCTCAGTAGTATGTTGTACAACTTGCTTTTCAAAGCCATATTTGGCCAAGATTATCCTAATTTAGGCAGGTTATGCAACATGCTGGTGCTCAGGCCCGGATCTTGTGACAAGCGAACATACTGTAACCGGTTAAGTCACATGAGGGAATTTGTAAAGAATGGAAGTTCATAGATTACATACTGTATATTTTTCAATAATTTGATAAATCTTGCATAATTTGTTGAAATTGTCAAAGCTGACTAGACCAATTACAACATACAGTTGCAAGATGTGTCTGATTGTGCAAGTGGCATATTGGCAAATCCGGATGCCCATAACACGGGCAAATACCGCATGTCAAACATTGCAAACAACATGATGTGATAAGACATGCCAGATCAAAGGCATTTTATTACAAGAAATTCCAAAATAATAAATTCAGAACATGGCAAAAAAGCAGTCATGGGGTTGAATCTCAAGGATCTGGTCGTCAGGGAAAAGACGGCGTTAGAGTCGTTTGCAAACAAGGTCATAGCAGTAGATGCGTACAATGCAATCTACCAGTTTCTGGCAAGCATAAGGGGTCCTGACGGGCTCCAACTGTCAGATTCGGAGGGGAGGACCACGAGTCACTTAAGCGGATTGCTGTACAGGAATGCAAATTTTTTGTCGTTGGGAATAAAACCGGTGTATGTTTTTGATGGAAAGCCGCCATCACTAAAAACAGCAGAGATTGAACGGAGAAGGCAGATCAAAAAGGATGCCACTGTAAAATACGAAAAAGCCATCGCGGAAGGAAACATGGAGGATGCAAGAAAATATGCGCAGCAGACGACCAGCATGAAGGACGGAATGGTAAAAGAATCAAAACGGCTGCTGGCATGCTTTGGAATTCCGTATATTGACGCGCCGTCAGAGGGGGAGGCGACGGCGGCACATCTGACAAACACTGGTCAGGCATATGCATCTGCAAGTCAGGATTTTGATTCGATACTGTGCGGCGCGACAAACCTGGTTAGAAACTTTACAAACAGCGGGAGAAGAAAGGTGCCAAACCGCAATACGTACGTCGACATAGTTCCGGAGATAATCCAGACGCAAAAGACGCTAGGCGAGTTGGGACTGACAAGGGAGAAGATGGTAGACGTGGGGATCCTGATTGGAACCGATTTTAATCCAAACGGATTTGAAAGAATCGGACCAAAAACAGCATTAAGGATGATCAAGCAGCATTCAAGGCTGGAGGACATTCCACAAATTCAGGAGCAGCTGCAGAAGATTGATTATGAGCAGATACGGAGGATATTCCTTGAGCCGGAAGTGGCAAAGGTAGACGAGATTGTCTTTGGGAGGATTGACTATGAAGGAATCATCGGATACCTGGTAGGGGAGCGGAGTTTCTCCGAGGACAGGGTACGGTCCACGTTAAACAGGCTAAGAAAGGCACTTGAGAAGAAGAGCCAGAATCTAGAACAGTGGTTTTAGGGGATTTTGATTTAATAACCAGTTTATTCCAATCCTAGAAAATGCCCCAGACCAAAGCCCGAAGGACGCTCAAGGATGCGCCAATAATGTGGAGGAGAATCAACTCCATAGGTGTGATCCTAGACTGCAATTCCACGTATGCGGCAAACCTGGGATATGCAAAGTCTGAGATTTTAGGCAGGCCGATCTTCCAGCATGTTCCAAAGGGCGAGTGGCAGGCAATGAATGATTCGTTAAAGGCGTGGTTTGCCACAGGCAGTGTAACGGACAGAAAGATCACATTCAGACGGGAAGACGGAAGTACGTTTCCGGGATCGTTGCATGCAACAAGCCTGTATGATGAGAACGGGGAGCTTCTTGGAAGCAATACGGTAATCTTTGACTTGACAGAGATGACAGATGAGAAGATCAGGGGGTTTGAGGAATACTTTGAGGATGCAAACGACGAATTAAGCGAGATAAGGAGGGCAGAGTACGCCACCATGGACAGGGTTTCAAGATCAGAGTACGACGGATTAAAGGCAATGTTTGAGATGCTGCTAGAGACAGACCTGCGGAATTTAAAGAAAGGCTAGTCCTGATTCATTGATTTTTTGATTTCATCAAAAGCCGTCTGAACCTCGGTGACCGCAGTATCGTCTTCCAGGGTGCTTACATCCCCCGTTTGCGCACCATTGACAACGGCCTTGAGCAGCCGCCTCATGATTTTCCCGCTGCGTGTCTTTGGAAGCTTGGAGACAAAGTAGATCTGCTTCGGGGCTGCAAATGCGCCGATGTCGCTGCGAACCTTTCCCAGTAGCTCGTCTTCCAGCCCGTGATCCTTCCTGATGCCTTGTTTTAAAACAACAAAGGCGGCAATGACCTCCCCCCTTGCCTCGTCGCGGACCCCGCATACGGCAGACTCTGCAACGGAACGGTGGGAGACAAGACAGCTTTCCAGCTCTGCCGTGCCGATTCTGTGGCCGGCTACTTTTAAGACGTCATCTGCACGGCCCAAAAGCCACAGATACCCATCGGCATCTTTGAGGGCATAGTCGCCTGAATAGTAGCAGCCCTTGTATCTTGACCAGTAGGCGTCCTGATATCTTTTATCATCATTCCACAGGGTCAAAAGCATTCCAGGCCACGGAGTCCTGACGACAAGGTGTCCCCTTGTATTGGGCGCGGCATCAGCACCGTCCTTGTCAACTATTCCTATATCGACGCCGGGAATGGCGCAGGTTCCAGAGCCCGGCTTGAGCGGAACGGTCTCAATGCCAGGAAGGGGCGAGATCAGCATCCCGCCGGTCTCAGTCTGCCACCATGTATCGACAATGGGACACCTTTCCTTTCCAATGGTCTTAAAGTACCATGTCCAGACCCCGGGATTGATTGGTTCGCCAACAGTTCCAAGCAGTCGCAATGCCGACAAGTCAAAAGAGTCCGGGATGTCATCTCCAAACCTCATGGACATTCGAAGTGCCGTGGGAGTGGTGTAAAAGATTGTGACCCCGTACTTTTGGAGTATCTCCCACATGCGGGAGGCGTCCGGAAAATCCGGTGCGCCCTCATACATTACCCAAGTTGCCCCGTGCAGAAGCGGGGCATAAACAACATAACTGTGGCCTGTCACCCAGCCAATGTCTGCAGTGCAAAAAAAGATGTCAGAATCCCGGATATCAAATGCCCACTTGTACGTAGAATACAGGTGGGTCAGGTATCCGCCCGTCCGGTGCAAGACGCCCTTGGGCCTTCCGGTAGTGCCGGAAGTATACAGGATGTAAAGCGGATGATCACTGTCCAGCGGTTCGGCGTCACAGGATGGTGATGCGTCATGCATCAGCTTGTGCCACAGATGATCCCTGGAGGTCAGAGTGATCCCGTTTTTTGTCCTCTCCAGGACAACTACGTGCTTGACAAAATCGAGATCCCGGATTGCCTTATCAACGACTTCCTTGAGTCTTACAATTTTGCCCCTTCTGTATCCGCCATCAGCCGTCACTATAACCTTGGATCCTGAATCGCCGATTCTGTCCTTAAGGGATGCTGCGTTAAATCCGGAGAAGATGACGGTGTGAATTGCACCGATTCTTGCACAGGCCAGCATTGCAATCGGCAGTTCCGGGACCATTGGAAGATAAATGGTTACGCGATCGCCGGTTTTGACCCCAAGGGACTTTAGGACGCTGGCAAATTTTCGGACTTGGGCAAGCAGATCCCCGTAGGTCAGGACCCTGGATTCACCGTTCTCCCCCTCCCACAGTATCGCAGGCTTGCTGGATTTTGACAGTTGATGGACGTCCAGGGCATTAAAGGAGGCGTTGATTTTGCCGCCTACAAACCATCTGGCAAACGGCGGATTCCAGTCCAGGGTCTCAGTCCATGGAGAGAACCACGACAGCTGCCTTGCCTGTCCGTCCCAAAAGGAGACAAAGTCCGAGTCTGCCTTTTTTCTAATATCAGGATCGTGGTTGCCGAGTCCGATTTCAAAGGTTTCAGGCATAGACGGTGTAGGGGTCAGGGTCTTCTAAATGTTAAAGAAAAAATTGTTAAAAAAAA
>RKRY01000159.1 GCA_007571135.1 Candidatus Nitrosopumilus sp.
TTGCATATTCTATATTTTTCAATAACTTGCTGGATTTTGCATAATTAGTTGAAGTTATCAAGCCTAACTTAACCGATTACATCGGGGTCACTACGTAGCCCAAGTAATTGTTCTTGACCACCTGTTACCAGACGGGATGACCTTGTTATAGTGTAAAGATTTTTCGTAGTCAACTTACAATATATTTGTCTGATTTTCACAATATGCATAATGTCCAAGAAGCGATCTATTTTTCTAATCTTTTCCTTATTGATAATTTTACCGATCTTCTATGATGCTTATGCTCACTCTATGTTTAATTCTGCTGAGAAATTTCACTCCGGGTATAGGGTCCAAGTAGCTACTGCACCGGAATTTCCACAAATAGATGAGCCATCCCAATTTCTAGTCAAAGTCACAGACCAGAATTTTGAAGAAGTTGACAGGTTTGTTATGGGAATAAAATTCTTCTTTAATGAAAAACAGGTAGATGCCATTCCGCCAACCTCAATTGAAGGGGGTCATTGGGACTTTGATTATGTTTGGAGAACGCAGGGAAACCACATCGTAGAGATTTACTTGTATGACATGAACCGTTCTGGAGAGGCAATATCATACAAGTTTAACATGGGGACCCAGAGTCCGTTTGGATATATCTTTATAATCGCAATTACCGTAGGGGCGCTGGTATTTGCAGGAGTCATGGGATACGTATACATTCCAAAAATGTTAAAAAAATCTAGATCCTAGTAGCAAGTGAATTACGTGCCATTCTAAACGCAAATAGAGTTGTCAGCAATACCATTGAGAATAACAAGATTCCAATCCCCAAATGAACTGCAACTAGAACTGCATGGAGTTTAGTGTCTATTACTAATGCACCAAGCGTAATTTGTGTTATTACAAAAACGGTTGCAAGAGAGCTCGTGATTCTGATTTTGGTTTCAGAATTTTTGTTGATTAAAGCTGCAATCATTGTAGCTATCACTAGTGCCCCGGTTGTTGCTGCAGCCAATCTGTGAATCCATTCTATCAGATATTCTTCGGATGGCATCACCCCGTTTGGACACAGGGGCCATTCAGGACATGTCAAGCCAAGTCCAGCTGCAGAGATGTATCCCCCTAAGAACATTAGTGAATACAATACAATCATAGTTGCCAAGGCAAGATATTGGATAGCCAAAGTTTTTTCTATTCTATTGTGATGTTACCAACCATCCAGGGATGAACAATGCAATAGTAAGGATACTTGCCTGCTTCATCCAACGTTACAGAAAATTTAAGGCCGCCAGCCAGTATACTACTATCAAATATCCCATCCGGACCACCCTGGGGGCTTCCACTTGTAACTGTGTGTGCTACAGTGTCGTCATTTGACCAGACAATCTCGGTTCCTGCAGATGCTGTTACATGATATGGTATATAGCATTCATTCGTTTCCTGACATCCTGGAACTCCAGAGCCTGCAGGGAGCGATATTGAGCCATCATATGCAACAGGTTTGGTTGATACCAGTGTTGTTTCTTCCATTGGTTCTGCCTCTTTCATCGGTTCCGGTGCCGCTTCTATAACTTCGTCTTCAACTACAGCACCACCAACAATGATTTTTCCCACCATTCCTTGCTCCCTGTGACCCGGGACTGTACAGATGTAATAGAAGACGCCTTCTTTGCCTGCGATAAATTCTGAAGTTCCGCCTTCACCTGATTTTAATGGTTTTGTAGGGCTTCCAACTTCTGAATCTGGAATAATTCCGCCAAACCCGTCAGAGTCTTCAGTAACACCGAAAGAGTGGAATGACTTTCCATCATTTACTACATTAAAGATTACTTTGTCACCAACTTCCATGTTAATTGTCGGGTTGCTGTTGGGTTCTCCAGGCAATGCATTAAATGCCAGAGTAATAAAGTCAGATGATTCGACAAATGAAAGATCAGACACAATAGTTGCGCCAGTGTGGACTGCAACCTCAGTTGGGTCAGAGTCTCCTGCCATCATTGCAACAACCGGTGCTGGTTCAGAGATCCAGTAATCCCATAATCCAAAGAATATAGCACCTCCAACAATACAGATGCCCAACATGATTGCCATCATTTTTCCTGCTCTGGCCGGAGTGGTTCTGTAAAATTCTTGATTATCGTGACCCATTTTTCATTCTCTCCTAGTGTGACGGGTTTTTTGCCTCAAATGGATAGTAGTACTTGCCGCCGAGTCCAAATGGATCGTCTGTGTCTGCAAGATCTCCTTTTCCAGAACTGTAAATCATGTTTGCTAGGAATATTGCCATACTGACACCAATTACCATTGCGCCTATTGATGCAATTTGGTTCATTGCAATCCATTCTGGAATTGGTGGATAATCAAAGATTCTTCTTGGCATTCCGTACAGACCAAGTACGTGTTGTGTAAAGAATACCAATACAGTTCCAACAAATGACAGGATGAAGTGAATCTTACCCATGGTCTCATTATACATTCTACCAGTGACATATGGGAACATATAGTACAGGTAACCAATTGAACCAAATGCAATTGTTCCCATCACAAAGAGATGGAAGTGGCCAACTACCCAGTAAGTATCGTGTGTTGTAAAGTCTAATGGCATTGCGCTGTTAACGACACCACCTGCACCTGCAGAGAAGAACAATGCAATTCCCCCAACTGCCCACATCATCGGTGTTGAGAATCTAATTCTGCCGTTCCACATTGTTGCAATAAAGTTGAAAACGTGCATTGCAGATGCCGGAACAGCAGCAAGCGTGCCTACCATGAAAACAGTCTTTTCTGTAAATGACATTCCAGTTGCATACATGTGGTGTGCCCATGATGAGAAACCTACAATAGATAAGAGAACAAATGCAAAGACTCCAGAATTGTAACTAAAGATTGGTTTTCTAGAGAATCTTGGAATAATTTCATACATCATGCCAATTGCCGGTATTACCAAGACATAGACTTCAGGATGGAAGGTAAACCAGAACAGGTGTGCATATGCAATTGGATCTCCTCCCAATGCAGGATTAAAGAACCCACTAACACCAAGTCTGTCAGTAAGTAGCATCAAGAGCGCTGCTGCAAATGTCGGAATTGCAACAAGAATAATCAAGGATGAAGACAGGAATGACCAAGCAAGTAATGGTACCTGACCAATTGACATGTCAGGATGCTTGCATTTTAGAATCGTAACAACAAAGTTAATTGCGCCAAGGACTGACGAAATTCCTAGAATCTTTAGTCCAAATATCCACATGTCAGCGGCTGGACCAGGTGCACTGATAATAGAGTACGGTGGAGTTGCATACCAAGTAAAGTCGGCAAAGCCCAACCAGATTAGTGCACCGGAAGGGGGAATCATCCAAAATGCGATTGCATTAAGTTTTGGATAAGCCATATCCTTGTATCGAACCATAATTGGGACGTAGTAGTTACCAACTGCAGATGCAAATGGAATGATAAACAGGAAGATCAATGTGGTTCCGTGAACCGTAAAGATTCTGTTGAAGGTCATTGCATCTGCAATGATCTGAGCTCCAGGTAAGAATAACTCTGCCCTAATTGCAAGTGCTAGTGCGCCACCTAAGAACAGGAATCCTAGCGATGTGATGAGATAAAGTAACCCTACATCAGTGTGATGTGTTGAGAACATTATTTGCCAGATTGGACGCGGCTTTTGTAATTCTAGAACCATTAGTTAATCTCTCCATTTAGTGCATTTGGAATTTGTGATAAAAGCGTTATCAAGATGATGGTTCCTCCACATACAGTGTTCCACGCATGTTATAGTGAATCAATCCACAGTACTCCCTGCATTGAATATCATGAACTCCTGGTGCGTCTGGTGCAAACCAAACTGTATTGACCCTGCCAGGAATAGCATCAATCAAAACTACATAGTCATGAATGTTAAAAGAGTGATTGACGTCTTTGGCCATTACTTCAAACTTGTAAGCCTTTCCAGCTTCGACATGCAGCTCGCCAATTTCTTTGGTGCCATCTTCGTGTTCAAAAGTCCAGAACCACTGCTGTCCGGTTACCTTGATAATCTCAACATCTTCTGGGACATGCTCAACAAGTCTTTCTGCCTCCCATGCCTCTGCGCCTACCCAAGTCATTAATGCAATTACGATACCCACATAAATCCACTCAGGCCAGTTTGAATGTCCGCCCATTTTTACCAGTCCGTACCCTCATATGGTGTAGGTTTTGCTTTTGGATGGGATTCTCTAAACCTCCAAACCAGCCAAATAATTGTGCCAGAAACTACTGCACCCACTGTAAATGCAACAGTCATCATTCTAAAGAACAAGTTCCAAATAATTACTCGTCGATCAAGATACTCACCCGGCTCATCACCGGCTGCAAAGGCCGATTCTAAAGCAGGAATTATCACCAAAACTGCCATTACTAAGAACAATCCTAACATCCACTTCATAGCGATTGACTGTCGTGGTTTTTGATTTCTATTTAAGGGTTTTCAAGATTATGGCTACCAACCTTGATCGAATCTTGATGGATGCATTACATTAAGTCCAGAAATGGAAAATTTCCGATCGTTTTCTCTAAAGATGTTCAGGGACGCATTTGCAATGATCAATTCAAAGAGATTTGTCGGGGATAGATCCACTATGGTAGATAACATTGCTTTGATAGGATCCATATGGGTAACTAAGACCACATTTTCATCAGGATGTTTTTCAAGTACATGATCAACAATGCTCAGAATGCGTGATTTTACTTGAGAAAAAGTCTCTACACCATTATGAGCAATTTCCAACTCACCGTTGTAGAATTTCATAAAGACATTTCCATGACTGCTGAAAATTTCATCATAATCCATTCCAGTAAATTTTCCCATATCAAGTTCGATTAATCTGTCATCAACTATGACATCGACAGAATTGTGTTTTCCAACAATTTCTGCAGTGTGTTTTGCCCTTTGAATCGGGCTTGAATAAACTGCAGAGACGCTCATATGTTCAAGTAGTTTTGCAGCGTGTTCTGCTTGCCTTACTCCAGTATCTGTTAATGGGACACCTTCAGTTCTGCCTGCAAGAATGCGTTCAGTGTTATTTTTGGCTTGGCCGTGTCTTAAGAAAATTATTTGTCCCATCTTGCTCGAATTTCAAATAGAGATAATAATAACATTGTCAGAGGCATGTCATGAAAATTGGAATTATCGGTGGAACCGGCGGTATGGGCAAAGGGTTTGCCCTAAGATGGTCACAAAGCCATGATGTGATCGTTGGTTCTAGAAATGCGACACGAGCATCAGAATCTGCAGCAGAATATACAAATCTTGCAAAAGAGGCATTTAGGGAAATTAAGGGGACGATTTCTGGAAATGACAATGTTTCAGTTGCAAAAGAAAGCGATGTGTTGATTTTGTCAATTCCATATGAGAATATTGATGCAGTATGTTCAGAAATCCTTCCGAAGATTAAGGATAACTGTGTTGTTGTATCTCCAATTGTTCCAATGACAAGAACGGAGGCAGGTTTTGAATGCGTATCGATTAAAGACAACAAACCGTTTTCATACAAGCTTGTTTCAAACCACATGAAAGACAGAACGAGATTGGTTTCAGCATTTCATGTTATTTCAGAAAAAAAGCTAGTCAACCCAACATTAGAATTAGATTATGACATTTTTGTGTGCGGAGACGACAAAGAAGCGGTAAGCTCAGTCAATTCGCTAATTGACGAGATTAAGGGATTGCGCTCGATTTACTTGGGTCCAATTGAGCTATCATATCTTGCAGAGATGTCAACACCGCTGCTTCTCAATGCAATGGTCCAGAACAAGATAAAAAATCCTGGAATAAAGATTATCTAGGTTGGAATTTCTGACTATTATGAGTCACGAACATTATAGGCGAGGCAGGAATTGGTTTACAGCTATAGGCATGATGTTTTGCATCATGGGAGGAATAGTACTAGTTCGGCAACTGTTGATTTGGGGGCATGATTTCGTCGTAGATTTTTTGGTAAATGGCGAAATTACAAATGAAAAGGTTTCAGCCGCAATGATCGGATTTGGAGTCTTTATGGTGGCATGGGGATTTAGAAGATATGAATAATAGGGACGAATTTTTAAGGTCACAGAAAATTTTGCGTCTAGCCACATTATCCAAAAACAGGACCCCTCATGTTGTACCCGTGTGGTACCTGTATAGTTCAAAAAGATTCTATGTTGGGACGAACACCAGAACGCAAAAGGTAAGAAATGTTAAGAAAAATAAAAGAATTTCATTTTGTATCGATACCGGAGTAAATGCTCCGCATATCTATGGCGTAATGAGTCATGGAAGAGCAAATTTGATTTTAGACGAGCCCAAAGTAAAAAGAATCGCTAAAAAAATTCTTTTAAGATACTTTACGACTCTAAATAAAAGATCCGCAATAGAGTTGCTTGAGGACACAGACTGCATAATTGAGATCATTCCTGAAAAGCTGACTACATGGAGTTATTGACTAACAAAATCTTCAATTTTGTTCATTGCTGAATCCAGAATTTCCAAGGTGGGAAGGTATACCAATCTGAAATGTCCGCTGCCATATCGTTTGCCAAATCCGGATCCATGAACAGTCAAAACACCTTTTGATTCTAAGAGTCTTTTTACAAATTCTTTGTCAGTTCCAAGCCTGTCGTCTTCGATTTTTGGAAATGCATAAAACGCTCCTTTAGGATTTGGGCATGAAATGCCTGGCATTTCATTTAATCTTTTAACGACAAGGTTCCGTCTCTTTTTAATTTCAGAAACGAAATTTTGAATATAGTCCTGTGGTCCTCGAAGAGATTCTAATGCGGCGTATTGTACCGGAAGACTGGTGGCAATTCTGACTCGGGCTAATTTAGGAAGGTTTTCCTGAATAGCCTGCAACCTTGGTGATTGATTAAATGCAATATAGCCAACTCTCCATCCTGACATTAGATGGACTTTGGAGAATCCATTTAGAACTATGACCGGAGAATCACCTGCAACCTTGCCGATTCCTACAAATTTTTCATCAAAGATTATTTGATCATATATTTCATCACAGATAATGTAAAGATCATGCTGATTTGCAATGTCGACAAGATCCTTGAGAGATTTTTCATTAAAGACAACACCGGTGGGATTGTTGGGGCTGATTAGACAAATTGCAATGGTCTTGGATGTAATTTTGGATTTAATGTCGTCAATGTCAGGTGTTGAATTGTTCAGATCAACACCAAACTCTACAGGAATTCCTCCGTGCAGTCTCACATAAGAGGCATATGGGGGATAGTATGGACCAGGCAAAAGAACCTCGTCACCTTCTTCAACGATTGAGGAGATGACCATGTCCAGACCTTCAGAAACGCCGTTAGTAACTAGAATTTCATCGGCGGAGACGGACAGGCCTTTGGCATTTTCTTTTTTGGCAATCTCTTGTCTTAGTTCTAGCATACCTTCTGAAGTCGAATAGTAGTTTTCCCCTTTGTTTATTGCATCAATTAGTGCCTGCTTGACATTGTTTGGCGGCTGAAAGCCAAATTGTACCGGGTCTCCTATGTTCAGGTAATCAACTTGCATTCCTTTTTGTTGGACTTTACGTGCTGCTAGAACGATATCTCTAATTGCATACTCTACACCCGCAACTTTTTTTGATATTTTCAAAGTATCTAGACAGATATTTAGACTCGTTAAAGTCTTACTTTTTTGGACTCGTAGCACAGTCTGGATAGTGCGGGCGGCTTCGGACCGCCAGGTCGAGGGATCGAAGCCCTCCGAGCCCTTTAGATTGTCTTATTAATCGAGTGCTCTGCACTCTTGACGCAGTGAAGCTGTCATTATTCAAGATAGGATTGATTTTAGTAGTTTTAGGTAGCATTTGGATTGCAATAATTTTTGAAGACAGTGAAAGAACCCGAGGCGAGACTGTTCTAAAACAGAGTACATCGTTTGAGATTAAATCAGGTTTTACAGGTAATGACATTGGATTTTACAGGGTACTCATGCCTGAATTTGATGGGGAGGTGGTTTTTATCCAGACGTTAGATCCAAACGGGAACATCCTTGAAGACGAAAGAATTCAAACAAAATTGTCAGTAGGATACTTTGATTATGAGAGAGATGGCATACACACGATAAAGATTACCAATACTTCAAAAAATTCAGTGTACGTTCAAGTAGAACTAGGTGACACAAATTCCAAGAAAATGGTTCCGGCTGGAATTTTGGTTCTTGTAGGTTCCATTGCACTGATAATAATGTCATACTTTAAACTAAAAAACTACAATATTGCGCAACCCGATGAAAATATCTCATAAACTGGAATGCATTGGATTGTGTGGCCAACTATCAAGACTAGGTTGAATGCTAACCAGACTGTGAAAAATAGGAATGCGATGATTGATAAAGGCAGAACAGATCGGAGTTTGGTACATTTCCTGCTTTTAATAACAAAGACAGCGCCAAGTGACGCCAGAACAAGTCCTGATTCGAGGGGCTGGTGTGACCAAGAGATTAGCCCGTCAATTCCAAAGAGATCATGGGACAAAGAATCGCCAAATCCAGAAATGACTTGAACGATGGAGCCGACAATCACAAGCCGAATCCCGGTTTTTAGTAATCCATGTACAGATTTTTTGTAAAGTAGAATGCTTCCCAGAGCTGCTCCGACTGAGGATATCGTCACTCCAGCATAGACCGCAACGTGAGGAGTGCTCCAAAAATATTCTGGCTCATTATGAAGATGAGATATTGCGTCCCAGAATCCGGCCGAAACGACGATAATTGGACCAATGACTGCCAATACGGAGACAAATGAGAGAAGTGTGTCGGATTTTGTAAAAGATGATTTTGAAATTCTCTGGATTGATTTCATTGACTGCACTTTGGATAAGGAATATTTGAAATATTGCAAGTATGTCAGTTTTGGGAATGTGTGACCGGCTTTGGAGCAATTCTTCATGAATTTTGTCTAGTTGCCATAGGTGTGTCACGATGCATGCTTGATGGCCACCAGAATCTATCCAAGCGGTTGGTTTTGAGATAAGTCATTTGGAATTCGTAGTATGTTGCACAACTTGCTTTTCAAAGCCATCTTTGACCAAGATTATCCTAATTTAGGCAGGTTATGCAACATGCTAGTACCTTCCTCCATATACGCCAGAGCTCAACCCGGTGGAGATACAGTGGCGCATGATCCGCAGGGGTACCGGCAACAGGCTGCATGGGAATACGGAGGAGATGAAGGAGTCGATTCGTGCAATGCTGGATAACGGTGAAGTCGGACCCGTCAAGATAAGCGCTTATCTAACGTGGACACTACGCATATGACGTTCAGACAGGGTTCCCATATGATGCAAAAAATATCATGGTCAATTAACTATATTAGGTGAGGTACAGAAGGATGATTATGAGTCCGGGAATCGGATTAATTAGGAGAAGACTGGAAAAGGAAAAGGACGCTGTAGTGCTTGCCTTGTCAGGAATCGCAAAAGAATACAATGTTGAACCTAAAGAAGCAAAGACTTTGGAAACAAAATACGATGATGATGCAGGAGACTGGTATGTAGCATTAGGATGGGAAGAGAAAAGGGCAATTGTAAAGATGGATTCTGTCAAGGGCATAATCACCGAAATTAAGGAGATTTAATTATCAAGGAATTGCTTGACAGCATATGGCAAAAGCTGTAATCTTAGGAGGTTCGAGAGGGATTGGAAAGGCCATATCTGAAGCGCTAAGTTCAATTGAAGTAGATGTTGTCGCGGCATCAAAAAATGACATTGACACTTCAAACTTGAGCAGTGTTAGAAATTTTGTAAAAGATCACAGTCAAACAGACATTCTTGTGTTGAATACCGGGGGTCCTGTTCCAAAACAATTTTCAGAGATTACTGAGGATGATTGGACAAAGTATCATAATCAATTATTTTTGGGATTCTGTACCGTTTTACGTAATATCAAGGTAAATGATGGGGGATATATTTTCCTGATTAGTTCAAGCGTTATCAAAGAACCTAATCCAAAACTAATAATTTCATCAGCATATAGAACAGCGTTTTTAGAGATTTTCAAAGTACTGAGCAAAGAGTATGCCCAGAAAGAAATTAGCTGCATCAACATAGCCCCGGGTCCAATAAATACCGACAGGACAAAAGAACTAATAGAAAATGTCGAAGAATTCAAAAAGACGTTACCGATGAAAAGGCTGGGAGAGCCAGAAGAAATTGGGAATTTTGTTAAATCAATTGTTGAGAATAGGATCAAGTATCTGTCAGGAGTTACGATTAATTTTGACGGGGCAAGTTCAAGCTATATTTTTTAATAATTTCCCAGAGCCGCTCTGCCTAAGAAGGCATTAGTAAATAAATCCTAAGGAAAACATGATAGATTTGAATACCCTAAGGACAGGATTTTCAGATGAGGGATTTGGAAAGATTGAGAGCATAAAAGGGCAATACGGATTAAATTATAGTGAGATTATTTGTTTGGGGGTAAATTCTATACAGGTTTGGCATCAGGTAAGGAAGTGATAGCAGGGGCACCTGGAGAATGATAGATCAGAGGTAACCGATTAAGTCACATGAAGAAATTTGTAAAAAAATTGAAGTTCATAGTTTGCATGCTACATATTTTTCAATAACTTGATAAATCTTGTATGGTTAGTTGAAATTGTCAGGACTGACTTAACCAATTACGATCAGAGTAAGAAAAAATTCAGGTGAGATCTTCGTCTGGAATACCAAGTAAATTTTGAATAAAAATTTCTAGATTAGTGAAAATTTGGATTTAGAAATTTTTTAAAAAAAGAAACTGACTTTGAAGAAAGAACAAAGCCGATTAGTAAGAACGCAAAGTGGCAGTAGTTTGTCTGACCGCTTGTTCTTCAGAGTCACTTTTGGCCAAGATATCTTAATCTAGACAGAGTTATGAAACAGACTGCAAAGTGGAGAGGGCTTAAAAATAAGAAAATAGCAAGCGGCCCAAATGTAGATTAGATCAGCTACGTCTTAAATTCTGCATTGGGGGCATCTGGTTGTCCGGCTATAGCAATTAGGCCGCCATCACGAAGTTGTTGTAACAGCTGCATAACTTCTTTTTCAACTTGATTTCTTTGAAGACCTGTTTGTTGTGCAAAGATGTCTACTAGATCAGTTACCTTTCGTTGACCGTTACATGATTTCCAGAAATCTACAATTGCCTGATTTACCATAAAACCTTGATCGTGTTCATTTGCCAGAACCATAGATCCGTCTTCTTGCTGTACTAGTTTTCCAACCCCTTGGGGCAGTGCTGTCTCATAATTAATTGGTGCAAGAGTACCCATATCAGCACCCATGTTTTTGATTTTGATTTTTGCATCTTCGGACATTTTATCCATGGACCACGGAGGATCCCAAACGATATCGATATTCACATTATTTACGCCCGGAACTTTCTTGACAAACCTAGTAGCATCTGAAACAAGAGTTTCGTGAAGTGGGCAGCCCTGGGTTGTCATTGTCATTTTAATATTAACATCATTATTTTTAGCAACGTCAATACCATAAACTAGGCCCATCTCAACAATGTTAAGGGGAACCTCAGGATCCATGCATTGTCTTAACGAGTCTTCAACAGATTGAGCAGTTACAGAAGTCATATTACTTGAATCGGTTTGGAAAACAATAAAAACTTTCTATTAGTTAGCTGCAAATAATTTTGGAATGGATTCAACATATGGCGCTGTAGCCACACCTTTTTCGGTAATAATTCCGGAAAGCAGTTCCGGAGGGGTCATATCAAATGCAGGATTGATGACATCGATACCTTCCGGAGCGGTCTTTTTGCCACCCACACCCGTAACCTCGCTTCCCTCCCTCATTTCAATAATTACGTCATCTGCCCTATTCTCTAGATCGATGGTAGACAATGGAGCAGCCACATAAAATGGAATTCCGTGCTGTTTTGCCATTGTTGCAATTTGATAGGTTCCAATTTTGTTGAAAACGTGTCCTGTCTTAACAATCCTGTCTGCCCCAACAACTACCTTGTTTACTAATCCATTTGCCATTGAATAACCAACAGCAGTATCAGGAATTAATCTAACATCAAATCCATCATGCTTTAATTCAAAAGCTGTTAGTCTCGAACCCTGCTGGACTGGTCTTGTTTCAGTCGCTATAATTCTAACATGTTTTCCGCTTTCTTTAGTAGCCCTGATTACTCCAAGAGCAGTACCATAAGCAACGGTCGCAAGCGCACCGGCATTACAATGAGTCATTATAGTATCATTGTTGTCAAACAACACAGAACCGTTCTTTCCCATTGCCTTGTTTATTTCAATGTCTTCATCTGCCATTTTTTTCGCTGTGGAGATAACTAATTCTTTAATTTGCTCAATAGTATTGCCAGTCTTTGCAACAGTCATTATTTTGTCTAAACCCCACCCCAGATTCACAGCAGTAGGTCTTGTAGAAAAGAGAACATCTTTTGCTTTTTCCAAATCTGATAAAAGATCTTCCTTTGTACTAGCAGTACTTTGTAGAGCGGCAAGAGCCAAACCAAATGCACCAGAGACTCCTATTGCAGGAGCCCCCCTAACAACTAGGGTCTTGATAGCATCGGCAACTTGGGCATAATTGCCAAATTGAACAAATACTAGCTCATTTGGAAGTTTTGTTTGATCTATCATAACGACTTTATCGTTTTTCCATTCAACAGTTCTAAGCGAACTGGTGTTGGAGGATCCAGGATGCATAAAGCAAAAAATTGTGATTCCATATTTAAAATGACAACGTTTTCTTGAACTGTTATATCAGTAAAAAAATAGATTTGAGCATGATAAATCTTGAATTACTAAAGAAAGTGGATTCTAAAGGAATGTACAAAATTTATGATAAATGGCCTCAAATTGCTAAGGATAGTTATTTTTTGGATTTGCCGGAAATTAAGTTTTGCAATTGCTCCCACATTGTTTTTGGAGGAATGGGTGGTTCGGGTGCAATAGGAGATATTTTTGCCGCAATACTATCAAAAACAAGTACTCATGTTACGGTTGCCAAAGGATATCATCTGCCAAAAACGGTTACAAGTGAGTCGGTGGTGGTAATTACCAGTATTTCGGGAAACACGATAGAAACAATATCAATGCTTGAAAATGCATTGAGACTAAATGCCAGAGTAATTGTATTTTCAGATGGAGGGAAAATTAGGGAGATATGCGAAGAGAAGAATATTCCGCACAGAAATATCAAGAAATATCATTCTCCAAGAGCATCATTTCCATCTTTTTTGTATGCAATGTTACATGTGTTAAAACCGATTCTTCCAATTGATGAAGAAAGTATAATGGAATCAATTAGGAAATTAGAAAAAATATCAGCAGATATTAATTCGGAAAATATTACCTTAGATAATTTATCAGCAAATATTGCAGAGTGGATAAAAAACGTGCCTATAATTTATTATCCGGCAGGATTAGAACCGGTTGCAATACGATTCAAAAATTCCTTACAGGAAAACGCCAAAATTCAAGCCGTAATTGAGGACGTGATTGAATCGTGCCACAATGGAATTGTGACATGGGACAAACAGAATGATTTTCAAGCTATTTGTTTAGAAGGCAAGGATGATTTTGAAAAAACTAAGGAGAGGTGGGAAATTCTTAAGGAATTTTTTTCAGATAGGAAAATTCAACACAAACAAGTTGTTAGTGAAGACGGGAATATACTTACAAAGATAATTTGTTTGATATACGTGCTAGATTATGTTAGTATTTACCTTGCAGCAAAACTTGGGGTAGACCCAACTCCCGTAGATGCCATCGAGTATATCAAAAAGAAACTAAATTAGCCAAGGAATTGTTTTATTCCCACATACAGAGAATGCCATGCATGGAAAGATACAGATCTGATTGATGTGATTAATCTACATGCGGCTAGGAATAATCTCCCTCCAACTTGTGCAAGTGATTCAATGCGTTTGGAGTTTTGCATGCCTACTACTTTGACAGGCTGCTTTGACAGGATTTAGTGACAGCCTTATCGACATGCCAGGACACATGCGTCTTAAAATGGCAAGATAGCATGATACCTGACAATGTCATGCTACAAGTCTAAATGGTCTCTGGTCTGTCAGATCGTGCAACGTAATACAGCTGGTGTGCCTTTTGTTGTACACGCCGGAACTGAGCACGGTAGAGAGGGAGTTGAGTAGTAACCGGTTAAGTCGCATGAAAGAATTTGTAAAAAATGGAAGTTCATAGCTTACGTGCGGTATATTTTTCAATAATTTGATAAATCTTGCATAATTTGTTGAAATTGTCAAAGCTGACTTGACCGATTACGTTGAGTAGAGACTTGAGAATGTCAAGTTCAAAGTCATCTATAAGAGCGCTAGTGCCGTAAAGAGATCTATTTTGAAGATGCTTGACACATGCGAGGTCAAAATTTCCAAAGTAAGTGATTATCTATCGCAAGCACCGCGTACCGGATGCCGGTACATGACTGTCACAAGATGTGTGCGATTTCCTTGTTTTATTTGATGATTCCCATAGGCTGTTTTTGTACGTTACATGCCATATACAGGATGCCAAACGCTGCAGGGTAAAGACGGATCAGACAGACCGTTTTATGTCCGAATGGATTCCAGTTTTTGCACAGCATATAACATCTGATCATGAGTTTGATGTTAGGTCACAGCCGGTTAGATCCGGTAGATGTCGTCTAACTTTTTGACTACGTTGTACGGATCATGTTGTTCCGGAAATGCATCCCGAACCTTGTATTCGTAGTCAATTACCCGAAGACCTACTGACAATGCCTGTAGTCCCGTCATGCTAAGGAACGGTCCCGGTTTGCTTCCATAGATGAACTTGGTGTCCAACAAACATTCGTACTTTTGTAAAAAGGCAGGCATCTTTGCATAGTTTATTGGATTAGTTGTCCTATCGACTGTATCCAGATCCATCACAATTCCGTGTTCATCAAGATTTTTACGCAGGTCCGCAGGGTTCTCCATCTTGCTCATAAAGCAGACAACCTTTGTTATGGAATGCGTTTTTCTTTGTTTTGTTGAAAAAAACATCTCCCGATCTATAGGGTTTGGAAGGTATGTTGCATTCGTGAATTGTAGCAGATCCGGTGTGCTGACTAGCACCTCATCGGCACATCTTTCTGCCTCTGCCCTTTTCTCCTTTGAGGTATTTCTAAGTATGGTTCCGTGCCAGTGCAAAATGATCGTTTTTGAAGGGTATCTTTTTCGAAGTTTTGGGACAAGCTTGTATATGTCATGTACGTGTACTATATCATACTCGGCTGCGCGTTTTTGCATTTTGTAAAGAAAGTGCAGACCCACAATGGATCTTGTTGTCTCCTCTTTGTAGTGTGACATTATGCCGTATGAATCAAACCCATCACGCTTGATAACCCGCGTCTTGTGACCCAGTCTTTTTTGATATTTTGCCAAGACGCACGACACACTTGCCTGATCCCAGACATGCAGAATCTTCATACCTGATCTTGCTGGCAGATAGCAGATAAAAATCATTGTTACTGCCTTGCAGAATCATGGGATCGGTTGCGATGCCGGCAGTCGATATGCCGCTCTGCCCAGTCTTCGTCAATGTGGTAATCATAATCCAAATTTCCCACCATCCTGTTTCTTGCCATGCATGCTGATACTGCCTATCACGCTTAAGGCACACTGACATGCGCGGCATGCAACTGTAACCATTCTGCATATCAGTCCAACTCCAAGTTGGAATGTAATCTGTTTTACAACTTGTACGTTGTAATCAGTTAAGTCACGCACAATGTCATACAATTTTGATCCGACGATCTAAAAGGAATCAGTTTCACACCGCCACATGGAAAACCCGATGTCAAGGCACTGCGTAGTGACTTGGTCTAAAATTGGAATACAACGAAAAGTATTCTCTAGCCAAGTAGTCTGTCAAGATGTTCCAATATGTAACCTAGACACTACGGGACGAGATCACATGATGATCTCAGAGAACCGCAAGAAGGACATAGTCATCAATGAGCAGAGAGAGCAGATACAGGGTAATCGGTTAAGTCACATAAAGGAACTTCTAAAAAATGTGAGTTCATAGATTACATACTGTATATTTTTCAATAATTTGATAAATCTTGTATAATTAGTTGAAATTATTAAAACCGACTTAACCGATTACCTGTACATCAAAGCCATTTTTGGCCAGGATGTCCTATCTAGGCATGGTTATGAAACAGGCTATTGGAACACATTAACATTTATTGTAAATGCCATTATTACATAGAGTCAGGAGACAGTAAGTGGGATTTGAGCAACATACGCGTAACCTATTCTGGTCTGATCTCTCTTGTGATTGGGATAGTCAGCATACCCATTGGAATAGTATTCACCTTGATAATGACCAGGCAGCTGAGTGCAGAAGAATACGGAATTTGGGCCCTTATAGGGACCACGCTGATGTACTTTGTCATATCAGAGAGGCTGATCTCCTTTTGGACCATCAGGCAGATCTCTCGCGGAGTAGAGGTGGGCAGAACATCCATAGTATCCAGCATGATTCTCACGTGTGCGGTTGTGCCAGCATACGCATCTGCCATGATTTTGCTTTCTGTGTCGAATAGCCCCTACGCAGAATCAATGATCTTCAGCGTCTTGTTACTACCTGTATACTACATCAACCAAACCCTACTCGGGATAAACCTAGCTCACAAACCCCAGACGACGGGCTATGGTCGCCTGATAATCGAATCGGTAAAGATCCCAGCTGCTCTGGCTTTGGTATACTTTTTGGATCTGGGCATAGACGGTGCAATTGCTGCCACCATGATTGCCTATCTGATCAGCATTGCCGCCCAATACAGGTATGCGCAAAGAAAGCTGGCAGGCCGCTTCCAGTGGTCCGTGCTCAGGTGCTGGTTCAAGCTCTCTTGGATCTCCCTGTACTCAAAGTCATCGCGCTTTGTCTTGCATCTAGATGTGATCATCTATACGATCATCACGGGATCTGTTGTAGGCATAGCGCATTACAGTGTGTCACTTACCATAGCCAGCATTCTGCTGTACTCTAGCTTTGTCACAAATGCGTTACAGCCTAAACTGCTAGCAAGGGGAGGTTACGAGTACGTGCAAAAGAACTTTGTTCTAGTACTGTATTTTGCAATCCCGTTGCTTGGTGTGTCCGTTGTATTTGCTAGGGACGGACTGTTTGCCCTAAATCCGATATATGAGTCATCTTATCTGATTGCCATCGTATTGTCGTTTAGGATGTTTTTGCATGTAATAAGCATCATATTCAGGAAGGTGCTAGAAAGCATAGATACCGTGGATGTAGCAAATCACCCGAGATTCTCGGACATGATAAAAAGCAAGCTGTTTCTGGTTCCTACTGCGCGTTATGTCAACGGCATTGCATATATGTGCATCTTATCTGCCGTCTTGGTACTGTTTGGAGGTACTGCAGAAGGGCAGGATACGGTCATGTGGTGGGCCGTCATCTCGTTGTTAATGGAGATTCCATTCTTTGTCTTTGTAGCAAGAAAGATAAGGACACACACGCATCTGTCTATCCCGTACCGAACCGTCTCAAAATATATGATGGCAACTGTCGTGTTTTGTATGTTTTTTGTCTTTACATCAGAGCACGTAATCAACCGTGAAGCGGGGCTTGTTGGTCATCTTGCCACCCTAGTGTTAGAACTGTTTTTATGCCTGGTAATATATGCAGCCATCACATTTGTTACAGACTGCGACACAAGAAAGTTGTACATAAGAGTAGTCAGGGAGTTGCGTAGTGTCTACGTTAGATAAGCGTTTATCCTGACGGGTCCGACCTCACCGTTATCCAGCATTGCACAAATCGACTCCTTTATCGTAACCGGTTAAGTCGCATGAAAGAATTTGTAAAAAATGGAAGTTCATAGCTTACATGCGGTATATTTTTCAATAATTTGATAAATCTTGCATAATTTTTACGTGGTGTCTAGGTTACATGTTGGAACATCTTGACATACTACTTGGCTAGAGAATACTATTCGTTGTGTTCCAATTTTAGACCAAGTCACTACGCACAGTCATAACGAGGGGTCAATCTACCATGCTACTGTTACGCCGAGGTGGTTTTCATATGTTCAACAGACTAAAGCAAACGGATGTGTTAAATACAAAAGTGGATCATCTCAGATGTGAAGATCGTAAATCCCGTGTTTATTATAGGTATACAGAGGAGTGGAACCACCATACTTTACGACCTGTTTGCCAAACACAGGGATGTTGCATACTGTGAGATGTTTAGTAGCATTATGTGTAACAAGCCTTACCTGTTTAAGATGATTCCGGCTCTGCTAAAACTACAAAGAATTCAGAAGGGGAGAGACTTTAGGCCCATACCAAACGAGGGGCGGATTTGGCGCAGATTCTTCTCAGAGATAGAGTATCTAGACCAGCACCAAGTCACTGGCGAGATTAAGGATTACTACTACTCTGCCATACGATACCAGCTAAAGGCGTTTGGTGTGGGACGCTTTGTAAGTAAAAATCCCGCAAACTGTCTTCGAATCAAATGGATAGACAAGATGTTTCCCGATGCAAGATATGTCATCATATGGCGGGATCCAGCATCGGTAGTAAGCTCCATTTTCAGGAAGATGAATAGGCGCTGGGAGTATGAATCAGACCATGTTTATGAGCACGGTTACAAGGGGTACGTCACGGTAAAAGAGAGATTTGGCAAGGACGTATCTAAGATACAGGCATGTGTAAACTATTACAACCACCTGAGGTCAAAGCTGCTAGATGACTTTCACGTCATTGAGGATCGCTCTGTTACGATCAGCTACGAGGATCTTGTACATAATCCACGAGTCATACTGAGGATGCTGTATGAGCATACAGGCTTGGAGTGGTACGATGGTCTTAAAGAGGTCATTCCGGACCGGTTAAAGACAGACATGAACCAGCAGTGGATGTGCATGTCAGAGGTCGAACAAGAGGTGCTAAGGAACAATTTTGGACAGCATGCACCCAGCCACGATCAGAGTCATAGCTAAGCTATCTAGAACGGCTGAATCTTTGGCTAAAGATTAACATACCGTTAAAAAATGTCCAACACGCAGAGAGCTAATGTGTCTCCTGTAAGTTGTGATGCGACGACTGGTCACCAGTCAAAGCTGGTTCCTAGCAATCTGAATAGTCTTTGGTTGTGGGGCTCGAAATAGTCCGTTAGGAACTTGCGCGTACTCTCACTCATATTGCTGTACTCATAGACGTTGAGGTCTCTCAAATCGTCCACATTGTATGGTGGTACACCCAGAAAATCAAAGATTTGATCCAGTATCCTTTGCGGATCCATGGCAAGATCCTCGGAGGATACAATCAGAAACCGGCTTCTGTCATAGTGTTTGAACCAGTGACTAAGCTGGTCCACATAGATGCTTCTAGACAGATATGAGTGCGTCTTGAACTCAAAGTCGTCAAAGTTCGGATCCTGGATTATTCTTTCCCTGTGCCCTCCCATCCGGTCTCCCTCGGCATCAAGTGCCTCCTCAAATGACAGGGATTCTCTGTTCTGCCTGAGTGCAAAGTTATAGTGAGAGTACGTCCTATCCACAGGATTGCGCAGGATCGCAATAAGCTTAATGTCGGGTAGTACCCGTTTCATTCTCTCAGGAACAAGCGGATGAAAGAGGTAGTACGGGGTAGCCTCGCCGACAAGTAGTTTTTTTCCATTCTTCTTGTAATAGTATCTAGAGATCCTAGTGGGGAAATTGGAGCGATACCACATGCGGCCAAAACCGTACAGCGATGATGAAAAGAAGTGGATCTCTTTTTTACGTGCCGAGGCTATATTGGGGTGCCTAGTTACAAAGTCGTACAGCGATGTAGTGCCTGACTTTTGGGCTCCAATGATTGCAAAGTTGGGAAAGATCCTGAAAGGTGATGTTGCAAGGCGAAACTTGTCGGACTTGTAAACGGCATAAACGTATGGATGCCTGTGTATCCACCTGCGGGCATAACCCATGGCGTAGCTTTTTACCTAGACCTATTATATGTTCACGCAGGCGACCGAAGTGTTTTATGCAGTGCTTGCGACAGATAATCACTCAGTTTGAAAATCGTAACCGGCTAAGTCGCATGAATAAATTTGTAAAAAATGGAAGTTCATAGATTACATGCTGTATATTTTTCAATAATTTCATAAATCTTGCATAATTAGTTGAAATTGTCAAAGCTGACTTAACCGATTAC
>RKRY01000113.1 GCA_007571135.1 Candidatus Nitrosopumilus sp.
GTGTGATCTTGTTGTATCATGTCCTGTTGTAACATGTTGGGATCTAAGAATGTATGGGTTGGGATTTTTGCCGAAATTATTATGAGCGGCAGTATACATGAATCAAAGAGAAATTAAAGGAAAACAAATTGCAGAAAAACCAGACCAGATAACAAGAATCAATGAAACACACTACAGGGTAAACTCACAATCACGGAACAAACAGCATGATGTAATTTCAACCGAATTTGGTTGGTCTTGTTCATGTGAGGATCACAGGTTCAGAAATACATGTTGCAAGCACATCCATACCGTTGAAATCTCAAACAGGATAAGAAAAGAGGTAAGGCAGAATGTGGTGATAAGTCCTATTGATAACAAATACTGTATTTACTGCCAGTCAACTAATACATTGAAACGTGGAATCAGAAAAAACAAGACACATTCAGTTTAAACATATTCGTGCAAAGACTGTAACAGAAAGTTTTCATTTAATCTGGTATTCGAGAAAATGCACGCTTCACCACAGGTCATAACATCCGCAATGCAGCTTTATTTTACTAGGGAATCATACAGAGGGGTTCAGAAATTCCTAAAGTTACAGGGTGTCAACATGTCCTATGTATCGGTTTACAACTGGGTGAAAAAATACACGAAACTTATGGATAACTATCTTAGCATGATAACCCCACAGGTGGGGGAGAAATGGCACGCTGATGAAGTATGGCTCAAGGTCAAGGGGGATCGTAAATACCTGTTTGTAATGATGGACAATGAAACTAGATTCTGGATAGCCCAAGAGATTGCAGATTCAAAGTTCAAGCATGACGCACAAAGCTTGCTGAAAATGGGAAAAGAGGTAACAAAGAAGATACCTTTTGTGTTCGTAACTGATGGACTGCCAGCATGCAATAGCGCATTCAAGAAAGAGTTTGCTCCAAAGAACTTTCTGCACAAGCCAAGCAAACACATCAAGGAAGTCCATTTCAGGAACCAAGTGGCAAACAACAACATACAGGAAAGGCTAAACTGGGAATTCGGGGATCGTGAGAAAGTCTTCAGGGGACTGAAAAAGGATGATTCCCCCGCAATTTCTGGAATCCAGATTTACCACAACTACGTAAGGCCACACAAGGGGCTTGACTGGGACACGCCAGCTTCAAGGGCTGGAATTGACATAAAGGGAGACAACAAGTGGGTCACAATAATCCAAAATGCAAAAAACTACAAACTAACATAAAATTTATACAGGTACTACATGGTTTTGTGTTGAATGAATCACTATGGCAGGTCGGAATAATGCACAATGCTATTGATGTCGCATGCTATTTTATTAAATACAGTGGTTATACGAAAACACATCTACAAATTCAGAAATTAACCTATATCTCTCATGGGTATATGCTGGCAATCCATAACAGGCCTCTTATAGATGATGAGATCCAAGCATGGAAGCACGGCCCAGTAATACCGAATGTGTATGAGGTATTTAAAAAATGGAACAGCCGTGTCATAGAATCCATACCTACCAAACCAAAACAATTTGAAAAGGAAGAACTAGAAATAATGAATACAGTATTTGCAAATTATGGCAAGTATTGTGGATTTTACCTGTCACAAATCACACATGAAGACGGGGACAAACCAACGCCTTGGAGGCGTTGCTACATACCAGAAACAAAAAATACGATATCTGACGGCATTACACAGGAATATTACAAGGAACTCATACAAGAACATGAATGATGCGATAAGTAGCATATCAAGCGGTTCTGGACATCATGCAGATGCAAAACCGTACAATCCAAGTGATGAGGATATGGGAAAAGATCGCTTAACAGCTAACATAAATGGTGGGTTGTGTTGCCCATCATGGTATTCCATTTTATAGGATTGATAGTCATAGTTGTGCTTATTTTGCACTTCTTAGACCATCCTTCTAAAGTTACAGAGTGGACATGGCCAGCGTTATTAGCTGCGATTACAGGCATGCCCTTTGGATTTTCAACGAATGTAAAAAGATTGATTGATGTAGTGATATTCAGATAAGATCTAATGGGTCATGTATTCTTAACAGCAACAAGTGGAAGATCATAGTCCAGAACGCATCAAAAGCCCCGACACTTAACACGGGGAAAATTCCAAGCCAAGTCCAGATAACTTAACAGAACCAAAATTCCCAGATACTTAAACATGCCCTAATTCCAGATTCCTTTTCCTTCTTCTAGTTCATAGATTCTTACGTTGATTCTGCCTAACAGTTTTACTTTAGATTTGTGTGCTTTTTTGTCATGGCTGTAATCCTTCCTTTTGACTAGTTCTTGAAGACGTTTGAGTTGAGGTACAGTTAATTTTTGAAATTCGTGTTTAGAGCCTGAGATCATGGTGAGTAATTCGATGCGTTCCTTGTCTTCATCAGAAATTTCAGTCATAATCTAGATTAGGAAAGGCCCTTTATTTTAGTGAGTATGAATCCCCAGTTGCAAATTTGTGTGGAATACGGAAAGTAGTTCGCCCCCTATCCTGCATGGTGCTCCTCCCCCGTCTCGATGTTATCACTTTGGAGAACATCAAACTGTTGGATCTTTTAAAGCAACTATGGCTAGTCTGCGGCACAATCCTGCCTAGAATTGATGAGTTACTGCAATCTTGCCACTAGGACAGAATTTTTCATCCAAAACACATCTGGATCAGCATTCTTGACAAATTGATAAAGAAGAAATACCAAATGTCTCTTACTATTGCTATGGCATCCCCAATTATCATTCCAATTGTGATCGTCACAATTGTAGGGTTGTCTGGATATCTGGTTTACAAATTTGTAATCTATGATTTAATGTGCAAAAGAGCAGTCACTCGAGCATTAAAAAAATATAATATCAAAAAATCCCCGTCTGAAATAATTAGAGAATACCATCAAAATAAGGGGGAGGATGTCTCCGATGACGATGTAAGGAATTTGGAAAAAACCTATATGCAAAACGGCCCTGATGAGTTTCTAAGCATGTATGACACAATACGCGATTCAGAGCACAAGAAATGATCTATGGGCTGACTGGAATCTGGATGAATGGAGTTCCGCCTTCGCCGACAACTAGTGGAAGCTGACCATCCCATGCTTGTGTCTTGAGCCATTCGAGATAATTTGGATTTTCAGCAAGAGCCTGATTGATAATTGCAATAGCTTCTGCCTCTCCTTTTGCTTCGGCAATATTTGCATTTGCAACACCCACTGCGTTTGCCTCTCGCTGTTTTGCCTCTACTTCAATTCTTCTAAGGTCGTTTTCTGCCTTGAGTGCCTTTTGTTCTGCCTCCACCTTGGCCTCAATTGCTTGGGCAAATAATGGCGAGAACTCAAAATCGGTAATTGAGATGACTTCTGTAACAACTGCGAATTGATTCAATCTTTCGCGAATCGAAGACTCAATGTCCTGTTTTACAAGTGGCCTTTTTGTAATTAGTTCTTCGGCATTATAATTTGCAGTTACTTGCTTTACTGTCTCTTCAATTGCCGGCTGAATGACCCTGTTTTCATAGTCCAATCCAAGATTCTTGTACAGCCTGTGAACTGATTCCTTATCTGGATGATAGTTGACAGTTACGGTAGTCTCTACTGTTTGCAAGTCCTTTGATGCACTTCTGGTATTCTTTTCATATTTCAGAGTACGAACTTCAATGTCTACTACTTCGTCTTGAAATGGAACTACAAAATGCAAACCCTCTTCAAGTGGTGGCTGGGTCAGATCTACTGCATTCCAGTGAAGAAGAACACCTCTATGACCGGCATCTACAATTTTTACAGATGCAAAAGCAACAACTCCGATAATTATCAAGATTATGATTCCTATCCCGACTCCTTTTGCAGCGTTCATGTTGACCTTAACTTTGGGGGATTGGTATTTAGACAACATTAGTCATCTACATTCCTTATTATTATACCATGTGTGCGTTAGGTTGTTGTACAACCTGTCTTCTCAAAGCCGTTTTTGATCAAGATATCCTAGTTATTGAAAAATATACAGCATGTAATCTATGAACTTCATTTTTTACAAATCTATTCATGTGACTTAATCGGTTATCAAGTAAGGATTCAATCATGACAGTAAACCCTGAAGTCGTCGTTCCAGTATCTCATGATGCCGTAGGGGCTAATCGGGTTCGGGCCGGCATGTCAAAGGAGCGGATGTCCTGTTCCATGCCCCGGGCAGTAGCATGTTGCATAACCTGCCTAAATTAGGATAATCTTGGCCAAATGTGGCTTTGAAAAGCAAGTTGTGCAGCATACTACCAGGCAGGACCTTAAAAACGACTTTCTAAGGCCAACTTTAACAATAAGCTCAACTTTCCTTAATACAATTATAAAAAGAGTCTCCTAGGCTGAAAAATCAGTAGATGACCATGAAAAACACATATGCATTGCTCTTATCCCTTTTAGTTGTAGGATTAGCTGTTCCTGCCTTTGCCCAAACGTCTGATAATGTTGTAATCAATGAAGTAGACGTCAATCCTCCCGGAAACGATGTCGCCTCTGTTTCTGAATGGGTCGAACTTTATAATCCGACAAACTCTACAATTGACTTGGGAGGATGGCAAGTTGCATCTACGACTGCCTTAAAGAAAACCATGACGATTCCTGATGAAACTATTATTGAATCTGGAGAATTTCTAACCTATTCTTATCAGAGTGCTTGGTTTACTGATTCAAACGAATCTGTCGAATTACGTGATAAAGATGGAACTATAGTTGACAAGACTCACTTGATTTCCGATGTTCAGAATAATTTTTACTCCTGGCAAAGAATCTATGATGGATTTGATCTTGACAGCGCCGATGACTGGAAGTTTGTAAAATCAACAGCTGGCTCTTCTAACGGAAAATTAATCAAGACACAAGAATCAAAAGGGGTGACAATTACTCTTGATTCCGAAAAATCCTCTTACTTGTTTGGTGAAACTGCCGTATTGTATGGCTCTGTATCTGAAAAAGTCTTTGTCGAGAAGCCATTCTTTAAAGTAGAATCGATCACTTTGACCATCTCTGGTCCAAACTATCACGATGCCCTAACCCTGTATCCTGATCTTAATCTGGATTATAAGACAACTTTGAATCTTCATCAAACCCTCGGCATCGATAAAGGCTTATACCGCGTATCTGCGTCGTATGCAGGTTCGACTGCTACTGCCTCATTTAATGTCGGTTTTGAAATGGTTGAAACTGAAGGATCAGAGGATTCTGAACTGGGAATTCTTACTGATAAATCCCAATACATCCCTGGTGAATCTGTAACAATTACCGGTTTTACGACTAGTGTTATTCCGTTTGAAGGCATGTCTTTTACTGTGACTGATGGGTCAGGAGATCTGATCTCTCACGGAACATTGTTTCCGGTTGACGGCAAATTCAAGACAAGTCTCTTTATAACCACTGTAAATCCTAATTTTGGCGAATACACAGTACATGCTAAATATCATGACAAATCCATCTCAAATACATTCAAGGTTGTCGAAGATGTAAAAGAAGACGCCCCGGTCTCCTTGTGGACTGATAGACCCGTATATGCACTGGGTGACACTGTTCAAATCACAGGCAGACTAAACGATGTTTGGATAGGCACTTTGGACTTGGAAATCACTCAAACCAAGCAGACTTCAATTTCCACTTCAAGCGACTCTGGTTTTAAAATTTTAGATGGACTTCAAGTTGCCGGCGATGGTTCATTTAGCTATTCATTTGCAATCCCTGACAACCCTCTTAGACATGGCGATTACAAAATCACCGTGTCCAAGGACATTGGTTCTGCAACAATTGTTGTTTCAGCAGTAGAGGATCCGGACACATTTGTCACATCCGATGATCCCCTTACTGTTTACACTGATAGCATACTCTATGATCTGGGAGACCAGTTAACTGTGAGCGGGTTTGTAAAGGATCCATTTGGAAATTCCAGCTATTCTACGGGCACTCCAGTCAAAATTACTATTACTCATGAAGATGAAGCTTCCTTGAAAATAGTCGGTTCGCCTACAAGCAAGCAGTCATCACATTCTGGCGGGGGGGCATCTGTTGGATATGATCTTACTGCAATTCCTGAGACTTCTGGAAGTTATTCTGCCTTTGTCGATATCACACGAGGCATCTTTACTGAGGGAAATTATGTCATAAAATCTCATTATCAGGACCATACCGCAACTGCCTCGTTTACTGTAGAGGACTCTCTGAATCTTGAAGATGGCGCACTTATTTTCACTGACAAACAAGTTTATGGGTTGGGCGAACACGTTGCCCTGACTGGCATCCTTCCACCCACAGGCGATCACTCTGTTGAGATCACTCTAATCAGGCCTGACGGAACCAGAACAAACTCTGGTGCATCTGTGGATAATCAACGATTTACATGGTCATGGACTACTCCGACAACCGAAAAGTACCAAAATATCAAATCTGACGATGGTCGAGAAGGAAACACCTCGAATTTTGGAGTTTACCGAATTCTGGTATCCACTGATTCCTCAAATAAGAACATCTTCTTTAAGGTTTCAGAGGATCCTGCTAATGATTCATTACCACAAGAACCAATTGTTGTGGGCACGGAAAAATCTCTTTACAAAGTCGGTGAAAAACTTCGCGTTACCGGAAATGTAATGATCATCGAACAAGGGGATGAGGGAATCGTTGTTCCTTACAGGGTAACGATCCAGATACTGGATGGAACCTTTCCATACAGGCAAATTCACCAATCCAAAGTCTATCCAGAACAGGGAGGTGCCTTTACTAGCCTCTTTGAATTGCCTGCAACCGTATTTCCTGAAGGCCAATATACCGTAAGAGCAAGCTATCAATCATCCTCTGCCCAGTCTGCATTTAATGTTGCAAACGATTTCCTCTTTGGTTCTGATGCAGAACTGGAGCTTTTGCTGTCTACTGACAAATCAGAGTACCATCCCGGCGATACTGTGATTGTTACCGGCAAGCCTACAAAACTTGTCTACTTGGAAAAATTTGATATAAGTTTCATTCAGCAATCAGAGAACTCTATTACATGCGGTTCATTTTATTGTGGAGAACATGTCGGACCTATCACATCTGTCCTGCCTAGTCCGTCAGGATCATTTGCCCATGAACTGATGATCCCGGACTTGCCCTCATCGGTTGGTCCTTATGAAGTTACGGTAGATGCTGACTTTGATTCCAAGTCAATTCGGTTTGATGTAGTTGAGAGACCCGCGTCTCCAAAATTGGGCACTGTAATTGAAAAACAAAACAGAATTTCTGAAAGTGCCGTTTCGATTTTTACTGAAGAAAAAACCGTAAACTCTAACTTGGTTGCCCCGCGAGTCGTTTCTGGTTCTCTGATCACTCCTGACAGAAACGATTCTGATGATGTAAATCTCAAAGTTTCTACTGCTACTGGAGTTTGTATAATCGGACCAGACGCTGACTGCCTTGTCCGAGAATCAACTAGGGAATCTGGACAAATCTATGATGTCGTTGAGGTTGACGGACTTGACCTCAATGTCAGGTATAGCGGCCCTGATGTACGACTGGAAAAATTCAGCATCTCGCCAGAATCTCCTGTAGAATCCCTGCCTGATACAAATTGGAATGTCCAAGTGATAAAAGAGGATCAGGTGTCTAGACTTTACTACAAGGTCACCTACAAACCGCTATGATGACTGCAAGTACTGCCGTTTTGATAGATGTACACCCATGAGACTACAGGTTCTGATGCTTTATCAAGATGATCCAAAGAAATGCACAGCTGCTAAAATGATACGGTTCGGACTTGCACAAAGCGTAAAAAAAATCGGAAACAAGGGAATGGTTTTGGATCCTTTTTCAGAAAGGTTTCTTTTGCCTCGTGACAAAAACTCTATTTCTTCAATTGTCGGAGTTGACTGCTCTTGGAACCTTGCCGAACAGGCATTTTCCAAAAGGTTTAACGGCATAAGGCGTAAACTTCCTCCCCTTCTAGCTGGCAATCCGGTAAACTATTCAAAACTCAACAAGTTGACAACCATCGAGGCCGTTTCTGCAAGTCTTTTTATTCTCGGCTTTGCACAACAAGGCATGGATCTGCTTGACAAATTCAAGTGGGGCCACACATTTTACGAATTAAACCAGAATCTTTTGCATGATTACACAAATGCCAAAAAAGAAGGCGACATAGAATCCATTTTGAATGACTATGATTTGATGCGCCTTGTGTAGATTACTGTTCCAATTACGACCGTGATCATCATGATTGCAGCTATAGATATGATGGAAACTATGGGCAGAGACGCATAGTCCTGGCCTTTTGCCGTCCTGTCATCTTCTAAAACTGTGCCTTTTGGCAGTTCTGTTTCTGAGGATGATACTATGAAACTTGTTTCATAGTAATCTGGCCTGAGTACCGAATTTGAAATCGCAAAAATTTTGAAATTGTTTGCACCAGCCTCCAAATTCCTTGTCTCTTCAGAATCTATCTTGATAACTGTCTCTTGCCCTACGTTCTTGATATAGTCAGATGCGACAACTTTTCCATGACTATTTGTAAGAAAGTACTGAATCACGTCGGAATCTTCTGTACTGACAATTATCTCTGCGTCCGTATCCTGACTGATTATGCTTCTGATCTTGACGCCCTTTATGGTGGGAAAACTCGGATCCTCAAAAATTGACCACTTGCCCGCACTAAACGGATATGATTCATCTGAAAATGCCTTAACAAGCATGGTTCTTGATTCCGGAGAGTATGACTTTAGATAAAACGGACCATTACTGATCACGGCATGCCGGTTCTCCTCTATCCAGTCACTTGATGAGTTGTATCTTTTACTGAAATATTCTGCGGCAATATCCTTTTTCTCAAATACCTTTGGAACGTAATTACTCCTTGCAAATTCCTCTAGATTGTTCCTTATTTGTTCCGCATCATTTGGGATGATTAGTGAAAGCCAGCTAACGTTCTTGTTTGCAGCGCCGGATCTTGAAAATGAGGCCTTTCCATCTAGTACTGCCTTCTCCATTGACGCTGTAATCTCCCACGGGACCGTGCTCCATAACACTGCCCAGTCTGCAATCTCACCCTCGTCAAAATGCCAGTAGTTTACAAAAACCTCGACTGTGTTATCGTCAATCTGCCTGATCCCCTTGATTGTTTGAATGCTTTGTGCTGCCCTTGGAGTAAATTCTGCGTCAAACGTTTTGTCGCTCTCATCAGTCCGAGTCCCCCATTCTACTGTAAAATACAATGAATGCAAAATGTCATTGACATCCATTGGTACGCCATTGTGCCAATTCCCAAATTCAAAATCAAATGTTACCTTGCTGGTAGCTTTTTTGCCTACACCGACCTTCTCCCAACTCTGCGATAAGGGGCTCCACATCTCCGCATCCGGGGGGATGTCTAGTTTGTCATTTGGTCCGACCGTCTCTACAGTCCATCCTGCCCTGACCGGGATCGTCTCTCCGGTAAATGGGTGCTTGAACGTGCCAGGATCAGAAATGACTCCCCATATGTGGCGGCTGTAACTGTCTGTCAGGCCCATGACCGGGTTCCACGCACCCTGATAGATCTGTTTGACTCCGATGGCCAATTCCTGGTCATCTCCTTGAGCGTTGATTGGCGTAAACCTACTAGGTACCCCTGCACCAAAGTCATTTATCACTCCTGAGATCTTTTCGTTTGCAACGTATCGATCTATCTTGCTTGCCAAAAACACTCTGACAGATTCACCGATTCCTTCAGAGACTGCCTCCTGAATTAAATGCGTCCTCTCTTCAGACGAGCCAAAGTCTCCTGTGTAGATCTTCTGCGTAAGCGAATCCAGTCTTTTATTTTGATAGTTCCAGTATGCGGGGTCGTTGAATCCTGGCATATTTGAAAACCATGGCGAATACATCTGTCCAAGGCCAACTGAGTCGTACTTTACAAATGCTGAACGGCTCCAGCCTTCTGTGTAGAGGTTCCATTTCAGATCCGCCGGATTAGAACCGTAGACTATCACAAATGCCTTGCTTAAATCCCCAAACTCCCTTTTGACTACAAATCCCGATTTTTCTAGCTCGCCTGATAATAACTCTCCAATCGACTTTCTTACCGGGTCGTCACTTCTGATAAAAATGGTGATCTCAATTGGCTCTGAATTGATCCTCCAGATGCCGCCACTTTTTGCCGCACCCTTTTCGGTTAACTCTTTTGCAATTATTTCATTTGCAAGTGTCGGGTTGTATCTGAAATTGAACTGCTCCAGCACTCTGATAATGGTTAAAAACTCTGGATCTGCCGGACTATAGTATGACGATGTCGGCGATCCGTATCCGCCCATCAATTCATTGACAATTAATCTTCTGTCTACTAGGTGGTTTAATGCAAATCTGACATCCTTTATTGAGAACGGATTGAATTTTTCTGATTCTGCGGGATTTACCAGGATGCTGTATGACCCACCTGCAGAATCAAATACGTGCAACCCTTCACGTGCTTGCTGGCTTTCTAATCTGTCTGAGGAAATTCGATAGTAGTACAAATCCAGATTCCCGTTTCTTACTTCCTCAAGTGCGGTATCCTCGTCTAAATACTGGATGAATTTTACTGAATCAAAAAATGAACTTTTTTCTGAAAATGAACTCTCAAAGATCATTCCACTTGCTAAAAGAGCTAGTATTGACACTAGCATTTTTTTCATATTCTATGCCCGTCTTGCTTGTAATAAAATCTATTTTACAATGCCTTTCTGCCTGCTCCTAAAACCTATATCCCCTTGCAGACGATGTATCTCATATGAAGTTTCATCCTAAGATGGCTTTGGGGTTGAAAGGAATAATTCAGGACGGCGTATCTGTTGAGGACTTCTCAGCTGTAACTTCCTTGCCAAACTATGACTGCAAAGAGATCTTAGATATGCTGGCAGAAAATAATTTCTGCACATTTGAAAGCCCGTTTTATTTTTTTGAATCTGGAGCAAAGTTGGATGTTGCCCTAGGAATGCTAAAAGGTGGGTTTCCTGTCGATGAGGTCTCTGAGCCTCTGGATTGGAGAGATTTTGAGGGACTGACTGGCAAGATACTCTCATCAAAAAATTTTGCCGTGATAAAGAATATGAGGCTTACAAAACCACGTATGGAAATTGATGTTGTTGGAATCAGGCTGGGCGTTGCAATGTTGATTGACTGCAAACACTGGAAGCGGCATAGCCCATCCTCTCTTGCCACTGCGGTATCTAAACAAATTGAGCGAACCAAGAAATACGTTGCAAAGACCGAAAGTGCGGTTGCCGTGCCTGTGATTGTCACATTATATCAGGATAAAGTTGATTTCATTGATGGCGTACCCATAGTTCCAATTTTTCAGTTTTCATCGTTTGTCGACGAGTTTTATGGCAATATTGATCAAATGAGAACTATAGAAAAAGACTAGTCGCAAACAAGATACATCCGCCAATGGCAAATCCCTTGGTAATTTTCAAAGAGTTGTCCAGTGCCCTTGAATAATCCTCGAAAATTCCCTGTCCCATCACTTTTACACTCGTCTCGTTTTCTAAAATTTCATACTTTGCTTCTGCAGCGCTGACATCTGCTTTTCTTGCAATCTCAAGAAACCACTCTGAAAGTTTGTCTGCCCCGGTGATAAGACCAAGCTGATAGTATCCGTTCCTGTTTCTGGCTTTGACTGGCTGGTAGTGAGTATCAGACGTGCAAATTTCTAGTAACTGGCGATCTCTTTTTGCAAAGTTTTCAACGATCTTCTCCCTGACCCCGTTTTCCATATTGTTGGCGTCTGCCCATCCCAAAAAGTATTTTTTATCGTTTATTTTCAAGCACACAACACCGAGTCCCCCCATCCCAAGATCCTCTGTCCAGATACCCATGTCGTCTGAATTTGCATAGCCGTATTCGATCGGGAAGCTCTCTTTTGAAATCAGGGTGTCTAGGCAAGATTTAACTGCCTTTAGCATATCCTCCCCATCCTCTTTTGAGATTTCTTCACCCATTGCATTGTGACAATCCACAATCATTGTTTTTTTGTAATTTCTGTTCTTTGCATACTGTTCAATCTCGTTTTTTATATAACTTGGAATGTCCTCCATTCCGTGCGGTGACAGTGATAAAAAGAGTAGGGGGTTGTTTCCAAATAACAATCCAATTACACGTGACTTGTTTATTTGAACTGTGACAGGTTCTGTGCATTGCAGTCCTTCTTCTCTGACCCTGCTGTTCTTCAAATTATTAAGATAATTTTCGACTTCGTTTATTGATGGCAAATTTAACGCATGATCGGAAATACTGTGCATGACCATTGCTGACGATGCTAGATTTTTGTAAATCAGGTATGGGATGTTGCTTCCTCCTACAGGATGATATGGTCCGGGATGAATATCTGGCAACACCATTCTGAACTCTTTTCCTCCTCCTGATGCAGATAGCCTAATTTGTGATGTTGAAATCCTAGTTTCACTCGAGCGTTGTTCCATGATCTCTTCGGCATCTGTAAAATCATTTCTTTGTGATGCCAGGTATGCTTGGATTGTTTTATGCGTACTTTCCATACCCGGTCTGCCAGCTCTGTCTGTCATGATGGACCAGACACTTGCTAGAATCAAAAATGAGACACCGTATCCTAATGATAATGGGTCGCTTAGCATCGGAACCCACATGTCTTGAGGAATCAATAATAGAAACATTGCCATTGGCTGGACAAAACAGATGGCCCAAGCTCTTTTCAAGCTTGCGCCCAGAGTTGTCGTGTAAATACCAATTCTAAAACTTGCAAAAAGGAACATTCCCAAAGTTATGAAAAACAACGACGTTTCTTTTGAAAGTACGATGCTTGCAAGAAGCCCAAACAACATCGTAACAATCCACAGCAAGTTTGCAAACAATGAGGAATGGAGGGATTTTGAATACTCTTTTTTCTTCGCGAATCTGGTATCTAATAATTGAGTTAATGCTAAAACTGCAATTATTGCAGGAAGTCTATACCAAACCTGTTCAAAATCCAACTCTGACAAGTATACAAAATATGTTGCAAGTGTGATCACGACTCCTATTACAAGTGATGCCACAAGTGAAAAATAATGCGATGATGGATTGATTAGCGTAAGGGAAAACCTGTTGTGTATGTTTGAAACATCATCTGGAGACTTTTCCATCGTTTCTTCACGGCGCTAAAAAGATATCTATTATCCATGAAACAACAATTAAACTAATGGGTATGGATACTACAATACGCGGATCTATTCTGAATCCCTTTGTCTCATCTTCAAAGAACCTCATGAGACCTCCACTTGACGCTGGAAGTGGTGCTGATTTTTTCTTACTACTCATTATAATTCGACAGCACGGATTTTAACATAAAAACTTTATTGCCCGTGAGGGGTTGACCGAATCAGGTCTGGGCACACCGTGAATCTATATTTCCAACGTAATCGGTCAAGTCAGCTTTGACAATTTCAACAAATTATGCAAGATTTATCAAATTATTGAAAAATATGCCGCATGTAAGATATGAACTTACATTTTTTACAAATTCTTTCATGCGACTTAACCGGTTACTTTCCAACTGTGCTTTCTCATGGCGTACTGCGTTTTATTCCTGTTCGGAGGGCCGTGCCGGGAGTCTGACACAAGACAAAGGCAGTATCTGCATCTGGCACATGCCTTGTGGAAGACCGCACTCCGGATCGTTGTGTGGGTGATGTCAGTAGACGGTCTGGTTGTAGCACAAGATCCGTGCAAGCAGCTCTACTGTCTGCGTCTTCAGTGATGTGGTGTGCACAAGCGTCTGGTCCCCTCCCTTGTTGACGGGAAGGCGGATTTTGCCAGGTTGCGCTTTTCATGCCTCCGTGAATCCAGCATTGTAGTTACGATACCACCCAAACATCCTTTTGATTGCAGTGAACCTGCGCATCACGCTGTTCTTCCTACCTGATCACCGGAACTTCCAGTCTTGATGATCGCATCACAATTGGCAGCTACTATGATGTCAAGTCTAATGCTACCATCACGCATCCGTCTGGTACGTTTGTGTGTTTTGGGTGGAAAATCCTGTCCTGATGACAAAATTACAGCAACCCATCATTTCTAGGCAGGGATATGCCACAACAGGCTATCATTATTTTATGATCATGATTCCTTGACGAATTAAAAATTTCAAGGATTCCACAAATTCATCTTCAGAAATCAAATCTTGAGACCACCAGTAAGCTGAATTTTTTACCCAATTGGGAATTTGATCATTCAAAACATCTGAAGAAGAAGAGGGAGCGGAAGAAACACTTGAAATCATAATAATGTTATTTTCAATCATAAATTTTATTCCGGTTACAAATGCAGAATCATCGATTTGTCCAATTGCCCACAACTCAGCATTGTTCTTAATCCAATCAGGAATAGATACGGGGTCGGCATATCCAAGAATGTTGTAAATGGATTCATTTGGAAACTGGGAATCAAACCATGATTTGTATGCAGGCTCATCAACATATCTGTCAATATAGTGTTGAGGAGATTTGTCTAATGCCGGAAAGCTATCAACATGGGTTTGAGAGTATCCGACAACATCAGTAATGGAATACTTTGGAAACTGGGAATCAAACCATGATTTGTATGCAGGCTCATCAACATATCTGTCAATATAGTGTTGAGGAGATTTGTCTAATGCCGGAAAATTTGGAATGACAAATTTTAAAGTTGTAAACGTAGATCTTGGTTCCTGTATTGGTCCCAAAGACGATTCTGGCGCAGATTGAGGCATCGCATCAGATTCGGGCTTTAGGTCCAGTTCAGTCTTTGATGTTGGTTCTGACTTTGGTGCTGATTCCGGTTCTGACTTTGGTGCTGATTCCGGTTCTGACTTTGGTGCTGATTCCGGTTCTGACTTTGGTTCGGATTCCAATTCAATTAATTCTCGATATTGAACGATCTGTTCCAAACTTCCATCATAAGTTACTTTGATCATATAATCTCCATCACTAGTCCATGTGGGACCACCAACATGAAATGCGACAGTAAAGCTCCCATCAGGATCTACCAAAACGGTATCAAAATCTGCAAAAGTAGATTTTCCCGGAGTAAAGATCTGTACAGTTACAAATGGAATATCAGGATCATATGAGACGTTTCCTCGTACTATTAGTTTGTCATCCTTATGAAACAGAGATTGATTCGTATCAAAATCAGCTACCAAGCCAAAAGAGCTAGCAAGTAAAAAAGGCACTAAAAGCAGAATAAATATAGAGAAATATAGAATCATAATTCAAAAAAAATTTTCACATAATTAAAGAATTCGCAGATTGTTCAATCAAGCTTAGTTGACATCGGTAAATATTCCGACGACTTTTTTTGCCAAACTATCTATGTTGGCAGTCGGTTCAGCTGAGATAAGCAGTAGGATCTGCGTGATGGGAAATGGAAAACTGACCAGTACGGCTTTATCACGCCTTGCTGCAAGATAGTTTATCGGTCCAAGACTCTCGTCATATTCCTTTCTGATCGAAGTCTTTGAGACAAATTCCAAGAAAGCTTGCAATCTGGTTTCATCGCTTTCATGAGGAATCAAACCTTCCTTGAAGCCGCCTGCAATAAGTTGGCCATCTTTGTCAACGATTCCGGCAAATCGAATTTCAGATTCCTGCTGTAATTGAGCACACTTGTCATCATAGAGCTTCATTTCAGCATCCGAATTTGACATATGTCAAATCAGGACATCAAAAATAAAAACCTAGCCTAAAATTTTGTGAATGTCAAATACGGCATTTTAGAAGGGCGTAGTCAATAACTCTGGCTTCTGACACTCGTTTCATCTTTTGCAAGGATTTGTAGAGAATTTTTTCAACAATTGAAGGGTACTCATTTAAAATTAACTTTCGAAGTTTCTCCCTATTTGCAATATAGTAATCAGCCAAAGGATCATAAACAGATGGACCAATAAATTTTTCTTCGGAAATTGAAAATCCCTCACTGTCCAAAAAATCACGGATTTGTTTAATGGAATAGCGTTCAGAAGACCAAGTCAATTTTAAAATTCCTAATTTATTTGCCGAAGGAGAACCGGTGGTAATGGGAACGGCAAGTACCAACAATCCAGAATCTGAAAGAATTCTTTTAGATTCTGAAAGAAAATCAGCATAAGGTTTGAAATGCTGAGAGGATTCCAAAGCTAAAACTCTATCGACTGATTTGTTTGAAAAAGGCATCAGCGTAGATGAGGAATTTAGAGAATTGAGATCGGATGATTTTCCAGAACACAGATGTAAATAATTTATGTTTACACAGTATAAAGATAAATGTTCATGTCGTTTTTTCCAATATTTTGCAGGAGCTGACAAACCACTTCCAACATCTACAACGTTTTTGGCAGAATTTAATTCAGAGAGAGTTGCAAAATAATCACAAAGATTCTCTTGCGCCGCTAAAGGAGTCTGATGATCATCGTCCCAGTAACCAAAATTCAACATTTTGCCACCTGTGGCAGTTTGCATCATCGGAGACATGGCATTGTAAAGATTGATTACGTCTTTCTCGTTTCGACGAAGAGTCCACAATAGGATGTCAAGAGGATTGATCGAGATCAAAAATATTCTCAAAATAAGTTATGGATGGGGGATATTAATCTCTAGGGCAAGCCTTCAGAGTCCTCCGCACAGTGTTTGTGAACCCACTTTTCATCACGATTCTTTAAAATCTCCTTTCCAGGCCGAATTTTGTCCCCACACGAAATGCAGACTGTCGCAAATTTTGCTTTCATGACTAATACTTATTGATTAATAATAAAATTTCTTGGTTGGAATAAGTGTTGACTATTAATTAACATGTTTTAATTATTTGGAGGTATCTTGTACAAAAAATCGTTCACCTCCTATCCTAGGGGCTGGGCCGGCTGCGTAGTGTCTACGTTAGATAAACGCTTATCTTGACGGGTCCAACCTACCGTTATCCAGCATTGTACGAATCGACTCCTTTATCTCCTTCGTATTCCCATACAGCCTGTTGCCTGTGCCCTTGCGGCTCATACGCTAATATGTTGCACAACTTGCTTTTCAAAGCCATATTTGGTCAAGATTATCCTAATTTAGTCAGGTTATACAACATGCTATCATACGCCACTGTATCTCCACCGGGTTGAGCTCCAGCGTGTACGGGGGAATGTGTGAGTTTGTTGCATGACACGCCTAGGACAGTGCAAAATTCCTCAACAAGGACAAAATATTCACACCTAAAAAGCCAAAGATCATGGGAGCTTATGGTACGTGTGGTACATACTAGTATGTTGCACAACTTGCTTTTCAAAGCCATATTTGGTCAAGATTATCCTAATTTATGCAGGTTATGCAACATGCTACTGAAAACCGGCCCTGTACCGCAGGAAGGGGGATGGACGATGCATGGGACATGTCAGTTAGGGAACAACTAGGTGGCAGTCTGACCGCACACATTGAGGGCCTGTCAGATGATACAAAAAAAGAAAACAGACGGTACTGGAAGAGCAGGATTGAATACGGCCAGAGATGGATAGTCGAGATAATAATATCCGCATTCAAGCGTCTGTTTGGGAACAGTGTGAGTGCACGAAAATGGGAAAACATAGTACAGGAGATCAAACTCAAGATAGCCATATACAACAGGTATCAGGAGGTGCTTGCAATGCAGTGAGATGTAGCCGGAAAGGAATGGGGATATTCTGATCCGGGCTAGTTATGCAACAGACTAGTACAATACGACCGGCCGCACATGTCGTAATCGGTCAAGTCACATAAAGGAACTTATAAAAAA